>JBFWLD010000094.1:0-7650 GCA_050252315.1 Bdellovibrionales bacterium | reverse complement strand
TTTGGGAGCGGTTCGGCCGGCGGGGGGCGGCGGCAGAATATGCCGTGGGGTTTGGTGGTACCTGTTTGATACAAAACGATTTATAAAATGGCATGGCTTTTGCTTTCTCTTAGGGGAAAGGGAGAGCGTATGGATCAGGTTTCATCATCACCATCCTCGGCTTCGGCAGATCCGTCCATTTATGCCATTAATCAGGCGTTGTTGGCTCGGTATCGCGAACAACAGGCGACGGCCAAGGCCGCTCAGGCGACAGAGCCTACGGCTGGGGCCTTTGCTTCGGCCATGGGGGCTGTTCAGCGTGAGCAGGGAAGCTCGCCTGTATCGCTGTTGCCGCAATCTTCTTCGGGGGCGGGGAGCCCCGCGACGACAAGTAATTTGACGCAGAAAACCGATTCTTCCGAGGCATGCTCCGGGCCGAAAATTTCGCGCTCGGCGCGGATGGCCTGTGCGGAAAAGGCGACCCATGTTTCTTATGAAGAGGACGATTTTTCTCTTGGCGATTTGGTCGATCTTTTAAATCCGCTGCAGCATATTCCTCTTATCGGCACGTTGTATCGTGAATTAACCGGCGATGAAATTAAGCCGGAAGTTCAGATCGCCGGGAGCGCTCTTTTCGGGCTTGCAACCGGGAGCCTATTAGTCAGCACGGCTGTCGGCGTTGCTAGTGCGGCTTTTGAATCCAGCACCGGTGAAGAGCCGACCATTCAACTGGCGCGGTCTTTTTTTGGGGAAGAGTCGATCGGCGTACCTGATCCGTTGACGGAGCCGAAAATCGTGGTGGCCGATGCAGGCCATGCCGGGCAGGAAGCGTCGGCGGAGACATCGGCACCGGATCGGGATGCTGTTGCGCCTGTGGTTGCCGAAGTAGCGCCTGCGGGTCAGGAAGCTCCGGCACAGGCGCAAGAAGCGTCTTTGCGTGCGGGAGCCAAGGAAACGGGAACGTCTGTGACCGCAGCGACATCTTTGCCTTCCTTAATGGCAACCTCCGGCGGTATCCGTATTGGCAACACGGTCCATCCGTTGCCTTCTTTCCGTTCGGCTAACCGTGCGGTTGCGGCTTCGGCGAAGGCGCAGGTGAAAGATACGGAGACTCAGACGCAGACCGCTCAGGCTGAGCCGACCGGGCAGGGGCAGGAGGCGACTTCGCTTGGCGTCTTGATGCAAGAACAAGCTCAGGCCCATGCGCAGGGCGAGGCTTTGTCGCCGGAGCTGATTTCCGATCTTATGACTCGTGCGCTTGAAAAATACAAAATGGCGCAAAATACCGATAAAAAAGACGTGGTCATTCAGTAGGCTTGGGCCGCTACGCTTTAACGGATAAGGGGCGGGGCTCTGGGGTCGGGGCCAAGATTGCGTCCGAGGGCGCTTTGCTGATATAAAAGCTTCATGTTTTGTTTTGGTCTTATTTCTTCCGATGAGCCGTTGCGACACGCTTTGGCGGAACAGCTTAAAAGCGCTGATGGCGATCGACAGTGCGCCATGTTCGAGTCTTTGGAAACAGCCTTGGCCGCGTGGTGCGACACTTTGCCGGAGCTGCTTTTCTGGGACTGTGAAACCGCGCAGGCAACCGATGAGATGGCTAGGTTTTTTGCTTTTCAATTGGAAAAAGCTCGGCCTGCTCCCCTTTTGCTTACGCTTGGCGTGCCGCCCGATCCTATTGAGGCTTATGGCGTGAGCGAGCGGTTTGTTCGCCCTTTGCGGCTGGGCTATTTTTTGACGCGTTTGCATTTTTTCGAGCGCGTGCTGCGGCAGTCGCCCGATATTTCCTTTCCTTTGCGGTCATGGGTTTTCTTGCCGCGCAAACGCTCGCTCGCGGCGGTCGGCGCGCAGACTGAGACTGTTCTGAAGTTGACGGAAAAAGAAACAGCGCTTCTTGAATATCTTTGTGCTTCGGATAAGCCTGTTCCTCGTGAGGAGCTTCTGGCTTCGGTGTGGGGCTATGACGATTCGATTGATACCCATACGCTCGAGACGCACATCTATCGCTTGCGCCGTAAGCTTGCTGGGCCGGAGGGGGAGGCTCCGGATCCTTTTGTGCTTGAGGCTGGCGGCTATCGCCTGAGCCCTGCGTGGCGGTCCGCGTGAGATACCGATTCCTTCTTTTCCTTGTCGTGGCTTTGGCTTTTGGCGGCTGTGGCGGCGCGCGTATGGACGGTCGGCTCGTTAAACAATATGGCGGCGAGAAAACGCGTCCGGATCAGGTCGCGCTTCGCTCGATCGTTTTGCTCCATCCTCAAAGCGGGGAGCGTTTGAACCTGACCTACTATCATGATGGCGCCTATGATCCGGGCGCCTTGCAGAAGATTGATCGTCTTTTCCGTGACCGGCATACGGGCGAGGTGGGGGATATTGATCCGGAACTGATTGACTATCTGGTTGATATTCGGCGACGGCTGGGGTTGCCGTCTAGTGTCGTGTTTGAAATCCTCTCCGGTTATCGCTCGCCCATGACGAATGCTAGATTGCGCCAGTCCAACGGTCAGGTCGCCAAGGAGAGCTTTCATATGCGCGGATGGGCTGTCGATTTCAGAATCAGCAAGGTCAATGGTCGCGCTATTGCCGAGATTGCCAAAACCATGCAACGTGGCGGCGTTTCCTATTATCCCTCTTCCAATCATGTGCATGTCGATCTCGGGAATATACGAACGTGGGCTACAAAATAGATTCCTAACTGTTAGCCGTACTGTTAGTGGTTCGCCAATAGGAATAAGTTAACGTTGGCTTAAGGCCTATGGGGTAATATTGGGTGTTCCGGATTAATGAAGGACGCATGATGACATTGGCCGTAAGCCTGTGGGGGCCGCAATACGAGGTAAGCCGTGATGTTACGAGGCGCGCGATGTTTAGTGTCTCAACCAGTGTCGCCGGCCAAGGAAGCATGGAGGTTTCTGCGCATGCGAAAGAGAAGGGTGTTTTTACCGCTTCTGTGCATAACGTTATAAAGCTGGATATGCCTAAGGTCAGCCGACATCGGGTGCAACTCGTTAGCGGACGAACCGGCAGAGTTATCGCCGACAGCCAAGGAACGCAGAAACAAAAGGATAAGTATAAGGAACTGGTTTCCGGTAATGGCCTTTCGGCAAACGCTGGGGCTTATGCGCTTAAAATAACCGATGCTGCTGGAAACGATCACAGCCGTTTTTTCGCGCAATGCCTTCACGTCGGTTCGAGCTATTCATCAAGCTATAACTGGACGAGCCGTTGTCAGGGATCGGGCCTTGCCGTTTTGGCCAATAATCCGGAGTTTCAGGCCGACGATTCGCCTTACTCGACCGCCTCCATCACCGCAGCCTATTTGTTTAGCCAACACCAAACCGAAAAGCGACCGGGGCATGCTTTGTGGGTTTGAGCGGTGGCCTGAGGGAAATAAAAAAGTTTTTTATAGGCGGCGCCAGTAACGCTTTCGTAAGGTTCCGTTGCTACAGTCTTTCGTTATGCTGACCGATCCTGAAGAGATTCTTAATTTTTGGTTCTATGAAGTTGGGCCTGACCGCTGGTTTAAGGTCGATCCCGCTTTGGCCGAGCTTATTCGCGAGCGATTCCTTTCCGCTTATGAACGCGCCTCTATGGACGGGCTGCACGAGTGGGAGGAGACTCCCGAAGGGATGCTGGCCTTGGTTCTTTTGCTCGATATGTTCCCGCGGCATATGTTCCATGGTACCGAACGCGCTTATGCTTTTGATGATGAGGCGTTGGACCTTGCGCGTCAGGCCATTATTCGCCACTTCGATGACCGGATTGATCGGAACTTTAAGCTCTTCTTCTATTTGCCCTTCCAACATGCCGAGCATGATGGCGACCAACGTCTCGCGGGGTTTTACATTCGGGAACGTACCAAGGATGAGGCTTGGGTCGATGAGGCTTCGCGCTGTCAGGATATCATTTCCCGTTTCGGGCGCTTTCCGGATCGTAACGCTTGTTTGGGGCGCGAGTCCTCGCCGGAGGAACTGGCTTTTCTAGAAACTCAGGACTCCGCGCTGGTTTGAGGGGGCCTTGATGGAATTTTTTGATACGCTTCTTAATACGATTTTTACCTACTGGCGCTTGGCGCGAACCGCGCCCGATTTGGCCATCATCTTGGATATGGTCATTGCGCTTTTCCTTGGCTTTGTTTTTGGCTATGAGCGCTCTTACCATGGCCGTGCCGCCGGTATGCGGACCTATGGCCTTGTGTGTATGGTTTCCGCGACGCTTGTTTCTATTTCTATTCATCCGACGCTTTGGAGCGGCGGACATTCCAGCGTTAATCCCGCTTATATCGACCCAACCCGCACCATTCAGGGGATTGTCACCGGCATCGGTTTCTTAGGGGCTGGAATCATCATGCAAAACGGCATGAAAATTAGTGGGTTGACGACGGCGGCTTCAATCTGGGCGGCGGCGGCGATCGGCGTTTTGGTCGGGCTGAGTTTTTATTTTGCTGCGACCTGTATGACGATTATTGCTGAGCTGTTTGTGATGCTCGGTTCGCGGTTCGACGTTATTCTGCCTTCGCGCAGGCCTGTTGCCGTGACCCTTCAGTTTAAAAAGGCTTTTTGGCCTTCAACCGAGTATGTTCGGGAGATGATGCACGAAAATGGGTATGAACTCGCCAAGGGGTCCTTGACGATTCAGTCCCATCATCAACAGGTTGAATGGCGGTTTGTTGCGGTTTCCACCGATCGTCGTCGCGATATCGCGATTACCGATCTTTCCGAGTTTTTACCGAAGGTCGAGGGCGTGGAAAACTTTTTCCTCGCACGGGCGCGCAATTAATTTTGCGACTAGAGCCTTTTTCCGAAAAGGTTGACGCGCTTTGCTATTGCCGGAAAAGGCTCTCTAGTCATTCGACTTAAGAATTGCCCATGGCTGCAAATCGCCTTTTAACATCGGATCGGCTGCGCACGTACTAAGTGTACGCTTACGCGCCTCACCTTGTTAAAAGACACTTTTCGCCTATGGGGAATTCTTAATTCAAACGACTATAAGGCATTGCTGCCGAGCAGATTCACGCGCTTAGTTTGTCGTCTAAGGACGCCAACCTAATCACGATCTGCTCTAGTTTTGCACAAGGTTGGCGTGTTTTGAAAGCCATGCGCCTAAGGGTACATCCACGCTTTTGATGTGATCGAATAGCCAGGTTCGAAGGAAAAGAACACTTTCCGGCGACAGGCCGACTTGTCCTGCGGCATATCTTTTTTGGAAATCTTCAAGCTGTTTGACCAGACGGTCATGCTCGATCTTGTGCGGGATGAACTGCGGATAGGCTGTTTTGCGCATCAGCGTTTCTTCATGCACGAAATGCAGCTTGGTCGCTTCGATCAACTGGACGATGGCGCTTTCGACGGCGGCGTGGCTGCCTTCTTGCCCGTTGGCGTCGTAGAGTTTATTGATGAGGTCCATCAACCGCTTGTGGTCCGTGTCCATCAAACGGAATTTAACCGATAGTTCGTCTGACCATTCAAGAAAGGGCATAAGCTGTTACCTATAGCGATGGGTCCGTCGTTAGCCTAGAGGAACAGTTTTAAGGGGTGATTAACAGCAGGGATTCTCAAAGCCGTGAAAGTAGGGTATGGTGGGCTGCTTTTCCTCTTGATGTGAGCGCGTGCGTATGCTGACCCAGAAATTCCTTAATGCTTTTATTTCCTTGCTTGTTATTGCCAATCCGCTGGGGGTGTCTTCGGTCTTTGTCGGGCTGATGGCGCATAGCTCGCCCGTCGAGATTAAGGCGACGGCCTATAAGGCTGCCGGGACAGCTTTTGGGATTTTGCTGTTTTTTGCCTTTTTCGGGGCGGCGTTGCTGACGGAACTGGGGATACGAACCCCTTCTTTTCACGTTGCGGGCGGGTTGCTTTTGTTTGCGATCGCCTATCGCATGATTTTTGAGGATGCCCGTTACGGTAAGGCCGGGGCCGATCAGAACGCTTATGCCGATCACACGGATGTTGCTGTTTTTCCGTTGGCTATACCTTTGATCGCTGGGCCCGGCTGTATGACGGCCATGATTTTGTTGATGAGCCGCGCACAGAGTTTGGAAGAGAAGGCGATCGTGCTTTTCGCTTTGGCGCTTGTGATCGGCCTGACGCTTTTTTGTTTGCTGGCGGCCCGGAATTTGGCGCGGATGGTCGGGGTCAGCGGGAATGTTATCCTTGCGCGTGTGATGGGGATGATTCTGGCCGCGCGGTCGATTCAATTTATTGTGGATGGGGTGCGCGACATGCATGCCCTGTTTTTCGCGTAACATGGCGTTGGTGGTGCATGCCTCTTGCGTGGCTTTGGCGGGCCGGGCCGTGTTGCTGCTCGGCGAATCCGGGGCGGGCAAGTCCGATGTGGCATTACGGCTGATTGAGCTGGGCGGCCTTTTGGTGTCGGACGATCAAACCGTGTTGGAGTTAAGCGAAGACGGGGAACTGGTGGCCTCGTCGCCGCCCGCGATCGCCGGGTTGATCGAGGTGCGGCATGTCGGGCTTTACCGGGTGCCGTTCGTTCAAAAGGTTCCCGTTGTTTTGGCGGTCGAGCTGTGTTTCCCCGGCGACGTGCTGCCGCGCTTGCCTGAAACCTATTTCGAGTCTTTTCTTGATCGTCCCGTGCAAAAGCTTAAACTTGTAGGGTGTGAGGCCTCCACACCGGTGAAGATTAAAATAGCTACACGAGAAGAGCGTCAAGATGACTGAACATCCTCAAGAACAAATCAAAAAAGGACGGCTTAGCCGGGTGGTTTTGCTGACCGGTTTGTCCGGTGCCGGGCTTTTGACGGCGTTGAAGGTTTTTGAGGATTTGGGCTATGAGGCGGTGGATAATTTGCGCCTGACCATGATTCCCGATCTCGTGGCGCAGGCCCAAGACAGCGCGGCTTTGGCCGTGTCGATCGACACCCGTAATGCCGCTTTTTCCGTGGATACGCTTTTGGCGCTTTATGACGAGTTGAAGGCACGTCCGGGGCTGGATGTTCAGCTTCTTTATTTGGATTGTTCGGATGATACGCTGCTTCGCCGGTTTACCGAGACGCGTCGCCGTCATCCCATGGCGATCGATCGGCCCGTGCCTGACGGGATTCGTACGGAACGGGAGATGCTTTGGCGGGTTAGGGATCGCGCCGATCAGGTGATCGACACCTCTGTTTTGTCCATTCATGATCTGCGGCGGCAACTGACCGGCGCTTTCCGGCTTGAGGGCGAATCAGGGTTGACGGTTTTTGTGACCTCTTTTTCCTATCGCGCCGGGTTGCCTCGCGAGGCCGATTTGGTGTTCGATGTGCGCTTTTTGGCCAATCCGCATTGGGATGCTGCGCTTCGCCCCTTGACCGGGCGGGACCCGGGAGTCGGGGCCTATATTGAAAAGGATGAACATTATCAGCCATTTATGGATCGTTTGAGCGCGCTTGTCGGGCCGCTTTTGCCTTTGTATCAAGATGAGGGAAAGCGTTATTTAACGATTGCGGTCGGGTGTACCGGGGGGCGGCACCGCTCTGTTTTTGTGGCGGAACAATTAGCGACAAACATGGCCAAACAAGGCTATAGTGTCATGGTTGGACACCGCGATATGGATCGTTCGACGGAAGTTAAAACATAAGAGAGGTTTTTCATGTTCGGTATCGTTCTTGTTTCGCACGGGTCGATCGGGGCGGAGATGTTGTTAGCCGTTGATCAGATCGTGGGGCCTCAGGAGCAG
>JBFWLD010000093.1:0-7676 GCA_050252315.1 Bdellovibrionales bacterium | reverse complement strand
GCTGGATTGCCGGCTTGTTTGGCCATTTATTATGGGGTGGCTGCTCTTATCGCTTATCGCTGGGGTCTGCATAGGCCGCATGGCGTATTTTTCTTTGCCTTGGCATGGTTCGGCGCGGAACTGGCGCGGGCGCACCTGTTTACAGGGTTTCCTTGGGATATGATGGGCTATGTCTGGGCCGATTGCCTGCCTGTTTTGCAAAGCGTGCATGTCTGGGGTATCGAAGGTCTGACCTTGGCGACCCTTTTGGCTGTGGTTACGCCTGTCTTTTATTTCATGCCGACGCGACGGTGTGGCAGTCATGCGGCTTTTATGTTTAGCTTACTGTTTTTTGTCGCTATGGCGGCTGCCGGATGGGTGCGCCTCAGCCATGGGCCTCTCTCCATGGTGCCCGATGTTCGGCTTCGGCTTGTTCAACCGGATATTGATCAATCCTTGAAATGGAAAGCGGATCAGCGTTATGCCACCTTTACGCGTTTGATGGATCTGACCTTCTCACAGGCCGGAGACAAGCCGGTGACGCATTATATCTGGCCGGAAACAGCCACGGCCTATTACCTGACGGAAGAACCGACCTTGCGTTCGCATATTGCAGGGGCCATGCCCAAAGGAACCTTTTTGCTGACCGGCGTTGTGCGGCGTCAGTTTAGTAACGGCGACACGCCATTGCGCTATTTCAATTCCATGATTGCGATGGATTCCAAAGGAACCGTGATAGCTGGCTATGACAAGTTTCATCTGGTTCCTTTTGGCGAATACATGCCGGGAAGAAATCTGCTTCATCTTCCGGTGATTTCAACGATGGGGCAGGACTTTTCCGCCGGGGAAGGGCCGCGCAGCCTACGGGTGCCGGGCTTGCCGATTTTCAGCCCGTTGATTTGTTATGAGGCTATTTTCTCCGCCAACGTCGCGGATCCCGAAGATCCGCCGCGCTTTCTTCTCAATCTGACCAATGACGCGTGGTACAAAGGAACGATTGGTCCGGTCCAGCATTTTGCCATTGCCAAGGTGCGGGCAGTTGAAGAAGGCCTCCCTCTTGTGCGGGTTTCGAATGCAGGAATAACCGGTGTTGTGGACCCCTATGGCCGCCTTACGGCGTCAACTCATACAATGAAATTCAGTTATATTGATGCGGATTTACCCGAGCCGCTGCCTGAAAAAAACGGAATTTTCCGCTATCGTCATGAAATTCCTTATCTGGTTACAATCTTGCTTTTAGTCGCCCTCTTTGTTATGAAACTAAAAACAGTATCAGAACCGTCCCGTTTTTGTTAAGGGAACGACTTTTTTTTGCCATGAAGGTGTTTCATACCATAGCGTGGTTTGTTTGTGAAAGTTAGTTTGGGTTATGAGTAAAGTTTCGGCTACAACGAAAGATAAGCGCACATCTCATCCGGATCCTGTAGATGTTCATGTGGGCGCACGCCTCAGATTGCGGCGGAATTTGCTGGGGATGAGTCAAGAGCAACTCGGCAAAGCGTGTGGACTCACCTTTCAACAGATTCAGAAATACGAGCGAGGAACGAACCGGATGGGCTCCAGCCGCCTGTTCCAGTTTGCCAAGCTTCTTGGTGTTTCGATTTCCTATTTCTTTGATGACGTGCGTACCGAACGGGCTAATGCGCATCAGAATCTTGGTTTTGCCGATCAGGATCAGGCCGAGATAGACGGGAATAATCAGGCTGGGGGCGAGTTGCTTCATCGTCGCGAGACGTTGGAACTTATTCGCGCCTATTATCGCATTCATGACAGCAAAACGCGCCGCAAAGTTTATGAGTTGATTAAGTCCATGGCCGAGTCCGACAGCGGCGACTCCGGGAAACAGACTTGATTTGACAAGTCTTTCGTGCTGAACTCCGCCTTTCTTTCCTCTTTCTTTCATGAAAAGGCAGCTTGAGCATGACCAGTAACCCTAAGAACTTTTTGTTTACGTCCGAATCTGTTGGCGAAGGCCATCCCGACAAGGTTTGCGATAGAATCTCCGACGCGATCGTCGATCTTTTCCTTAAAGAAGACCCACATAGCCGTGTGGCCATTGAAACATTGGCCACGACGAACCGGATCGTAATTGCCGGGGAGATTAGAGGGCCTGCTTCGATTACGCCCAAGGAAATGGAAGATGCCGCCCGTCAGGCCGTGCGCGAGATCGGGTACGCGCAAAAAGGCTTTCATTGGCAGTGGGCGGATGTCGAAATTCATGTTCACGCGCAATCGACGGATATTGCCATGGGCGTGGATGCCGACCATGAAAAAGAAAAAGACGAAGGCGCGGGCGATCAGGGGATCATGTTCGGGTTCGCCTGTAATGAAACGCCGTGCCTGATGCCTGCGCCTATTTATTATGCGCATAATATTCTACGGTTCCTTTCCGAAGATCGGCATGCCGGTAAATTGCCGTTGTTGTGTCCGGATGCGAAAAGCCAAGTAACCTTGGAATATGATGCTGATGGCAAGCCGGTTCGCGCCGCGCGTATCGTGGTTTCTACGCAGCATGATGAAAAGCTGGAACAGGCGGAAATCCGCGATATGGTCCGGCCTTATGTGCTTAAGGCTCTGCCGGATGGGTGGATGTGCGATGAAGAGTTTTTCTATGTCAATCCGACCGGACGTTTTGTCATTGGCGGACCTGATGGCGATACGGGGCTGACCGGTCGTAAGATTATTGTCGATACCTACGGCGGTGCGGCACCGCATGGCGGCGGCGCTTTTTCGGGCAAGGACCCTTCCAAGGTTGACCGTTCGGCGGCCTATATGGCGCGCTATCTGGCCAAGAATGTCGTGGCTGCCGGGATTGCCGATCGCTGCACCATTCAGTTGGCTTATGCCATCGGCGTGTCCGAACCCTTGTCGGTTTATGCGACGACGCATGGCACGAACCATGTCGATGACGGCAATTTGGTCGATATTCTTCGCCAATGCGTCAAGCTGACCCCACGCGCCATCCGCGAGCAGTTGGGCTTGAATCGTCCGATTTATACGAAGACCTCGTCCTTCGGTCATTTTGGGCGTGATCCTGAAGATGACGGCCATTTCTCGTGGGAGCGTCTGGACCTCGTTTCCGAGTTGAAGCGGGCCTATAATCTGTAAGTTTGCGCGTCATGACACTTGCTTTTGTGAAGCCGAAGCGTCTGTTCGGGCGGCGCAAGGGGCGGCCCTTGCGCGCCGGGCAGGCGGGGCTGATGGAAACGCTTTTGCCTCGTTTGTCGGTGGCGCTTCCTCAGGAAGGAAAGCTGAACCCTTCGGCTCTATTCGATCCGAGGCCTGAGGCTTTGTGGCTTGAAGTCGGCTTTGGCGGCGGCGAGCATCTAGCGGCGCAGGCGGCAACCCATCCTTCCGTTGGCTTTTTGGGATGCGAGCCTTTTATCAATGGCGTGGCCAAATTAGTGACGCAAATCGAGGCGCAAGGGCTGAAAAATATTCGTATTCATCCGGATGACGCGCGTGATCTTTTGGATGCGTTGCCCGACGGATCGTTGGATCGGTGCTTTGTGCTTTTTGCAGACCCATGGCCGAAAAAACGCCATGCCGAGCGTCGCTTTATCGGGCGTGAAAATTTAGATCGTCTGGCGCGTGCGCTCAAGCCGGGTGGGCAGTTGCGACTTGCTACGGATGTGGTTGCGTTGGCCCAGTGGATGCGTGAGCAAACCAACACCCATGACGCGTTCGAGTGCCTGTATGATGGGCCCCAAGCGCCTGCCGATTGGGTGCCGACGCGCTATGAGCAAAAGGGCAAAGCGGCAGGGCGCGCGCCGGAATATTTACTCTATCGACGGCGGTGAGTTTCTTCCTTCCATCCGTGCAGAAAGACCAAATCGACGGTGACGGCGATCCCTCCTGATGGCGAGGGATAGCGTTCAGCATAGATTTCCTGTGCCTTGTCAAAAAGAGTGCGCGGCGCAAAAATGCGGGACCGTTCGGCGTGGCTGTTGGTCAGCCCGCGCGTGCGCAGGTCCGTCATAAGGCTTGGTAAATCGGGATAATCGAGCGTCACGGTTTCCACATCGACGACAGGCAGAGCAAACCCTGTCGCGACAAGAGCCTTCCCCAAATCACCGGAGTGCGGAAAAGGGGGGACGCGCAGGCTTGCGCCGCCTTTGAGGGCAATCTCGGCGTGAAGAAGGCTGTCGCGCAATTCGTAAAGGCTGTTATTTCCGGCAAGGACTCCCAAAAATAGCCCGCCTTTTGCCACTACGTCATAAATTAGGGACAACTCCTCTTTTTTATGAATCGTCAGACAGGAAAAGAGCAAGTCCGACGGCGGAGCGTTCGTCTGGCATGGCCAATCGCTACGGGTTGGAAAGTCCCGTTTGACGTCCTCCACCCTTTCTTCCAGCCTTGCGCGGGCTTCTTGGTAAAGGGGATGGTCTGTTGGAAGGGCATGAATCATTGGGGGACTTATAGACAAAAAAAAGATCTAAGCCTATACCTTATGACCGAACGTTTTTTGGGGGATTTTATGAAATCTTTTCTGCTGTCGCTTGCTACAAGCCTTGTGGTCTTTTTTCTTTTCTTCCATTTTGGGGGAGCGCCCTCAACGGTACCCGAAAAACAGACGGAAACAGCCTATGCCCGCGTGCTGCGTACCAAAACATTGCATTGCGGGTGGTTTGCCGAGCCGCCTTTTACCAATGTCGATCCCAATACTGGCGAAAAATCCGGTATTGTTGTCGATATCGTCAATCAAATTGCCTCGGATTACGATTTAAAGGTGTCGTGGGAGACGATCTCCAATTTTGCCATGATGGGGGAAGACCTCAAACAAGGAAAATATGACGCTATTTGTGCCAGTCTAATCAGCATGCCGCGAGGCGGGCTTATTGATTCCGTGCAGCCGTTCGTTTATGTCCCGGCTTACGCTTATGTTCGAAGCGACGAAACGCGTCTGACGGCGTTGGAGCAACTGAATGATTCGGCTTACCGCATCGCCGGACAGGAAGGCGCTGCCGTTTTACAAGTCGCGCGACAAAAATTTCCTAACGCGCAGTTTCATATTATTCCGTCCGCTGAATTGTCGGAAATGTTGACTAGCGTTGTCGCCAATAAAGCCGACGTCGCTTTTATGATCCCGACTTTTTTCCAACAGTTTTTGAAGAATAATCCGGGAACCATGAAGCAGCTTGACGCCACGCCGCTTCAGTTATTTACCTTTGCCTTTGGCGTTAAGCCGGAAGAAGACGGATTGAAAAGTCTTATCAACAATACGTTGGAGCGTATGATGGCTTCGGGCGAATTGGCGGATATTTTCAAAAAATACGATCCGCAGGGCGACCTTATCTATCCGGTTTTGAGCGTCTCTAAGAAATGATGGCCAAAGGGAGACGGCAAATTCTTTCGTGGGGGCAATCCGCGATGGATTTCCTCCTCCCGCCGCTTTGCCTGAATTGTGAAACGCCGGTGACTCAGCATCAAACCTTATGCGCCGAATGCTGGAAAAACCTGCATTTTGTCGCCCCGCCTTTATGCGTCCGGTGCGGCGCTCCCTTTGATTTGCCGGTCGAAGCCGGGACGTTGTGCGGGGCGTGTCTTGAAAAGGAGCCAACTTTTACCATGGCGCGTAGTGCCTTGCTTTATGACGACGCGTCACGCCCGCTGATTTTAAAGTTTAAACATGCCGATAAGACCCACCCGGTTCCGGCCCTTGCCAATTGGATGGTGCTGGCTGGTGCGGATATCTGGCCCGCAGCAGACCTGATCGTGCCCGTGCCGTTGCATCGCTGGAGGTTGCTTAAACGTCGCTATAATCAGGCGGCCTTGTTGGCGCAGGCGATCGGCGTACGGCTGGATAAACCAGTGGGGGTTGATGTCCTCCGCCGCGTACGCCCGACGGCAGCGCAAGGCCATTTCAGTAAAAAGGAGCGGCAGGCCAATGTGCAAGGCGCTTTTGCTGTGGCGCGTCCCGATCAGGTCCGAGGCAAGAGGATCGTGTTGATTGACGACGTGTTGACCTCCGGAGCCACGGTCGGGGCCTGTGCCAAGGCCTTAATGCAGGAAGGAGCGTCTATGGTTAATGTTGTCAGTTTGGCGCGTACGCGTATCGCTTCGTGACCTTCGTGGCCGATCGGATTATCTTTTATCCTTTATTATCAAAGCCTTTTGGGCGGCCTTGTTTTTGCAATAAAACTTGATTTTTCTCTTGTTTTGACTAAGATAACTCCAAATCCGACGGTTAATTTGACGGGTGGGCCAAAAGCCCGCCTTTTTTGTTGTCAAACGCGGATGAAGATCACAAAGCTTCGAAAAGTCTCATAAGACGGGGTTTGAGAAAAATGGAATTGTTGCATGTAGCGGATGCGGTTGCGCGTGAAAAGAATATCGAGCGGGACGAAGTCCTGGAGGCGATGGAGCAGGCGATCCAAAAGGCCGGACGCGCCAAATACGGGTATGAGCATGATATTCGCGCAACGATCGACCGTAAAACGGGCGAGAGCAAGTTGCAGCGTTATTTGCTGATTGTTGAGACGATTGAAGACGAACATACGCAAATCGACCTGAAGGCTGCGCGTAAGAGCAATCCTGAGGCTGTGATCGGCGAGTATATCATCGACGATCTGCCCCCGATTGATCTGGGCCGTATTGCCGCGCAGGCTGCCAAGCAGGTGATCGTGCAAAAAGTGCGTGAAGCCGAGCGTCGCCGTCAATTTTTGGAATACAAGGACCGTGTCGGCGAAATTGTCAGCGGTATTGTCAAGCGGGTCGAATATGGCAATGTCACGGTCGATCTGGGCCGCGCCGAAGCGATTTTGCGCCGCGACGAATCTTTGCCTCGCGAGCATTTCAAGAACGGCGATCGCGTTCGCGCCTATATTTACGATGTGCGCGAAGAGCAACGCGGGCCGCAGATTTTTGTCTCGCGTACACATCCGATCTTTATGGCCAAGCTGTTCACGCAGGAAGTGCCAGAGATTTATGACGGCATTATCGAAATCAAGTCGGTGGCTCGCGATCCGGGAAGCCGTGCGAAGATTGCCGTGATTTCGAACGACAGCGGCATCGACCCGGTCGGCGCGTGCGTCGGC
The DNA here is from genome assembly GCA_050252315.1 of Bdellovibrionales bacterium. GTDB lineage: Bacteria > Pseudomonadota > Alphaproteobacteria > UBA9219 > UBA9219 > UBA8914. Next base: position 660 of record JBFWLD010000093.1, on the reverse strand, counting down.
ATGCGCGGCAGCCGCGTTCAGGCGGTCGTCGGTGAGTTGCAGGGCGAAAAGATCGACATTATCCCGTGGTCGCAGGACCCCGCGACGTTTGTCGTTAATGCGTTGGCTCCGGCAGAAGTTGCCAAGGTTGTTTTGGACGAAGACAATAACCGTATGGATGTTGTCGTTCCCGACGAACAGCTTTCGCTGGCGATTGGACGCCGTGGTCAGAATGTGCGCCTTGCCTCGATGTTGACGGGCTGGGATATCGACATTTTGACCGAGCAGGAAGAGTCCGAACGTCGTCAGGAAGAGCTGCGCGTCCGCACGACCCTGTTTATCGAAGCCTTGTCAGTTGACGACGTGATCGCCCATCTTTTGGTCAGCGAAGGCTTTACCAAAGTTGAGCAGATTGCCGATACGCCGATCGACGAGCTTGCTGAAATCGAAGGCTTTGACGTCGAAGTCGCGGCTGAGCTGCAACAGCGCGCTCGTTCGTGGCTGGCGGAAAAGGCCGCCAAGATGGAAGCCAAGCGCCGCGATTTGGGTGTGACAGACGATGTCCTGACGCTGGCCGGAATCACGGTCGAGATGGCGGTTAAGCTTGGCGAAAAGGGCGTTAAGACGTTGGATGACGTGGCTGATTTGGCTGGTGACGAATTGCGTGAGATTGTCGGGGAA
>JBFWLD010000092.1:0-7745 GCA_050252315.1 Bdellovibrionales bacterium | reverse complement strand
GGGGAAAAGAGAAAATTTATCCTTATCAATAATCTGAATACGAAGGCCTTCAGGCGTGCGGTCAATGATAAGATGTTGAGCCAAATCCTTCATGCCGGGCGTATCCAAAATGGCCTGCATCAAAGCGCCTTCTGCTTCTTGGAACTTTTCTTCTTCCTTTTTCATAGCTGCCGCCATAGCCACAGCGTCTTTCGTCAGCATCTCTTGATAAGCCGCCTGTTTTTCAGCTTCCGTCATTTCATCCGTGCTTTTACCGGGAACATCCTCTTCGCCCATGTTCCCTTCCCCGGCAGTAGCCGTGGCTTCAGAGGAAACCCCCATCGGGGACGAAGCCGAAATATCGGCGCCGCGTGGCGCAGTAATACTCAAGCCGCCCATCACACCGCCGGAACCGCCTTCCGATTTAGAAATCGCCATCGGCGAAAAATAATCGGCAATCCCCTTGCGTTGATCCGATGTCGTCGTATTCAAAATCCACAACAAAAGGAAGAAGGACATCATGGCCGTCACGAAGTCGGCATAAGCCACCTTCCACGCGCCGCCGTGATGCCCGGCATGGCCACCTTTTTTCTTGCGTCTGATAATAATAACGGGCTGGTTATGATCCGCCATCCGTCATCCCCTCCTAAGACGGCGCAGAAAGCGCCTGAGTCGCTTCTTCAACTTCCGAAAAACTCGGACGAACATCGGTCAACAGAGCCTTACGGGCATATTCAACGGAAATGGACGGCGCAAAACCTTGTAAATGCGCTAACATGCCGGTTTTCAGACATTGCAAATATCTGGCTTCGGCCTCCAAGCCCCCCTTTACACATACGCTAATAGGTCCCACAACCCCATAAGAGGTCCACACCCCCATAAAGGTACCAACCAAAGCACCGCCGATCAAACGACCGAGAACCTCCGGAGGTTCGGCAATCGCGCCCATGGTATGAATAACCCCCAGCACGCACGCCACAATACCAATCGCAGGCATACCGTCAGCAAGGGTCTGAAGCGCCCCGACAACAGCCTCATCTTCTGAATGATGAACTTCCAACTCTTCATCCATCAAGGCCTCGATCTCATAAGGCTTATCAGCCCCCAAGGTAAAAAGCCTGAGATAATCGCAAAAAAACTCAACCGCATGGTGATTGGCTAAGAACCCAGGAAATTCTTGAAAAATAGAACTTTCTTCCGGATTCTCAACATGCGCTTCCAGCGCCAGCATGCCTTTTGTCTTGGCAAGCTTAAACATCTGATACTGCAAAGACAAAAGTTCGATATAGGACTCTTTAGTGAATTTAGGCTTTTGGAAAAGGAACCGCATGCCTTTTTTGACGCCTTTTTTGACGCGCGCCGGGTTACCGATGATATAACCGCCTGCTGCGGTCCCTCCCATAATCAACATTTCCAAAGGCGCAGCTTCAACGAGCACGGCAAGGTGTCCGCCTGCGCCGACAAACCCGCCGATTGTACAGCCGATGGCTACAACAAACCCAATAATAAAGCTGAGTTGCATTGAGAGGACCGAAAAGAAGAGACAAGACCGATTTTCTAAAGATTAAAAAGAAATAAGCACGCCGTTCGTTAACATCGCTTTAACGATCACGGATCGTTTTTATTCCGCACACAATATTATTTCCTACCACCAACCGGATATGCCCCCTCCTCGAGACAAAAAAATCAGAGCCACCTCTACTGATCGGCTACACGCAAAGCCACACCCCCGATCAGGCTTTATCCTGAGACATTTCGCCAGCGATTCACCTCCTATTAAACATATCTGTCGCATATTTTAGACGGATTTACCCTTTTCTTGAGCACACCTCCTATGACACCAGAGATCGCACATAACCTTATCCTCATCTTGGCGGCATTAATGATGATCTATGCCGCCGGAAGTGATGCTGCACGGTTCCGGATTCCCAACAGTGTCAGTCTCGGTCTGTTAGCTCTCTTTCCCTTGTATGCGCTTGTTGCTCCTGTTCCGGTACTTTGGCTCGAACATCTCAAAATTTTTGCAGTCGTTCTCATCGTCGGCTACATTCTTTTTCTGCGAAATCTCGCGGGTGCCGGAGACATCAAACTTATCTCCGTGATCGCCCTTTGGGCCGGACCTTCGGCTTACGCGCCGTTTCTTCTCATTACGGCCCTTGCCGGAGGCGTCCTTAGCATCGGGATCGGCCTTGCCACCCTTATCCACCAACACCTTTCCCCTAAGAAAAAGAGCATCCCTCTTTCTCAAACCCCTATTCCTTATGGCGTTGCGATCGCGGTCGGCGGTTTATGCACGCTAACTCTTTTGTCTCACCCGGATCTGTTGCAAGGACAGCTTTAAGGAGATTTTTTTATGCCGATGTCCCAACGCAAAATCGTCCTTCTCTTCGTCGCTTTTCTGATTGCGGCGCTAACCATTGTGGTGGCTCGCAGCCTTCTTTCGACGCCCAACGCCACAGCCCCGGTCCAAACCAAAGCCCCGCCGACCCAAGAAATTCTAGTGGCAGCGCGTGACCTTCCGGCTGGAACGTTGATCAAGGACGGCGATCTAAAATGGCAAATCTGGCCCAAAGAAGAAACCGAAGACAGCGGTTTTGCGATCAAAGGGCAAAAAACCATAAAAGATTATGCCGGAACCGTTGTTCGCACAGGCATGCGGACGGGCGAGCCGGTCATGCCCGGACGAATTGTCAAAGCTGGCGAACAAGGCTTTATGGCCGCAGCGCTCGCCCCCGGCATGCGTGCTATTTCCATCTCCATCACAGCCGTTTCCGGAGTAGCTGGCTTTATTTTCCCAGGCGACCATGTTGACGTTATCGTCACCCATCAGATCAGCCAGCGTGGCGAAATGGAGGGGGCGAACCGTCGTGTCAGTGAAACCATGCTGAAAAACGTACGCGTTTTAGCGCTCGATCAAAAAATGAACGACCAGATTTCCGAACCTAAGGTCGCCCAACTGGCAACCTTAGAAGTTTCCCCGAAACAAGCCGAAACCATGGCCTTAGTTGCTGAAATGGGGACCATCTCTCTGGCGTTACGCAGCATTGCGAACGACCCGGTTGCCGAAGCGGAGGCAGAAGCCCAAAAAGAAGAAGCCTCAAACCCCGTCCCTTCCGTCGTTCTTGACGCGGCCGCGCTCGCCACGAAAAACCCAAGCGCCCCGCCAACGCTGGACCCCATTACTTGGGACAGCGACGTTAGCCACGTTTTGCCACGCCCGGCCAATCGCACGGGGGCCGTTCAAAAAATCCAAATCATTCGAGGCAAAGAAACGACCGAGTCGATCTTTGAGCTTCACCAACCATAAGGAAACAAGGCATGCTTCGCTTCCGTCTTTCTCGTCTGTTCGCTATAGCCGCCCTAAGCGCGATCATGACCCTTTCCTGTGCCGGAGCCTATGCGGTGCAGGAAAAAGCCTCGCCTAAATCCAGCGCTGTAAAAACACATCAAGCCAGCAAAGCCCCGACATCGCTTAGCGTTTTGATCGACAAAAGCGTGCCCGTTACCTTCAACCGGCCTGCGGCTTCCGTTTTCATCGCCAATCCTGAAATTGCAGATGTCCAAGTCCTTTCGCCCAAATCCGTTATGGTCTTCGGCAAAAAAGAAGGACAAACCACCCTTAAAATCACAGATGATCGCGGCCATGACATCGTTTACAAAACCGTTATCGTCTCCCAAAACCTTTCCGGTTTGCGCCAAGCCCTTCGCACCGTTATCCCGGATAGCCACATTTCCGTTGAATCCGTGCCGAACGGCATTGTTCTGACCGGCGAAGTCACCGATACCTCCGCCATTGAAGATGCGCGACGTCTAGCGGCGCGTTATATTGCCCAAGGCGGGGACATCATTAACCGAATCCGTGTCAAAGCCAACAATCAGGTTCAAATCCGCGTTCGTTTTGCCGAAGTCTCCCGCGACGTTGACAAACGCTTTGGCATCAATTGGGAAAATGCCGCTTCGGTTGGCGATTTTGCCTTTGGCCTCGCGACCGGAGCTGATTTTATAACAGCCGGAGCAAACGAATATACGCGCTCGGTTGTCGGAACCGACACCAACGACGCCATTGCCGGATCGTTTAACAACAACCATTTCAGCGTTAACGCCATGATCGACACCTTGGCGAAAAACGGACTTGTCACCATTCTGGCGGAGCCGTCGCTAACCGCTATGTCCGGTGAAACGGCCAGCTTCCTTGCGGGTGGAGAGTTTCCAATCCCGGTCCCGCAATCCAGCGATACAATCACGATCGAATGGAAGCAATACGGCGTTTCGTTGGCCTTTACGCCGACCATTATCAATGACAGCCGTATCAACCTGCACGTCCGCCCGGAAGTCAGTCAGCTTTCAGATACGGGCTCCATTACGCTGAGCAACATTACCATTCCGGCCTTAACCACCCGCCGCGCTGAAACAACGATCGAGCTAAACAGCGGACAAAGCTTTGCCCTTGCTGGATTATTGAATAACCAACAAACCCAGTCCGTCAGCAAATATCCATTCCTCGGCGATATGCCGATCCTTGGCCCCCTCTTCCGCTCGACCCGTTTTCAGAACAACGAAAGCGAGTTGGTCATCATCATCACGCCCTATATCGTCAAACCGACCACGCAAGAACATCTGGCCTTACCGACCGATGGCTTTAGCACCCCTTCGGATACCGATATGCTGTGGCGGATGCGTGAAAACAACAGCGATCCTTCGGCCCCAACCCTCAGCGGAACGCCGCGCGCGGTCCGGATGGAAGAGAACGATGCCGAAGAATCCCCCGCGCCTCAGGCCGCGCCGCGCATTGCCGTGTCCCCGATGCCTCCCAGCGTAACAACGCCTAAAACCTCTTCTAAGCCTGTGCTTATTTCCAACCCCATTAAACCGGCCCCAGCAGGTCCCGGCGGCTTTATCGTGGAGTAACCAACTATGCGTCACCCCCTGTCTTCTTTCCCCTTCCTTTTGCTTGGCGTAACTCTCGCCGTCTCGCTTGGCGGATGCGACACAACGCCCCAGCATCCGGACTACCGGGTCAAACTGGTTCCAAACGCCAGCAAAACGCAAGCCTTGGCCATACCGCCGGAATGTGTAAGTTGGAGCGACGCCAACAGTCCGTTTGAAAACCACCGCATGCCTCAATTGGGCTGTGCGCAGGCGCGTAATTTGGCCGCACAGGTCGAACGTCCTGAGGATTTGATCGAGCCCCATAAACTTGGCTCCGGGGACGCCGTTTTGGCCGCCTCATCCATACAAAACTATCGCGCTGGAAAAGCAAGAGCGCTTATGGATGCCAAATCCGAAGCTCCTATAGCTCAAGCCTCAACGGGAACAGGATCAACGCCGTAAGCAAAGATGAAAAAATAAAGGTTAGGGTCAAAAATGCATAACGAGTTTATGGCATTCATCAACGATGAAGATACGGCTGCCACAGTACGCAACTGGGCGGATAAGCAGGGTTTTCCCGCGGAAACCGTACGCATTGGCGGACCGGAACTTTTTTCGACTCTTTTGGAATCCGAAGCTCCTCCCAAAATCGTGCTCGTTGATTTCGACAATCAAGACCAGCCCATCCAAATTGCTGCCCGTATCGTCAGCTTGTGCGGTCCCTCCGCACATATTATCGCGCTGGGAACGGCCAACGACGTTCCCCTCTTCCGCGGCATGCTGGCCGCTGGCGTTTGCGATTATCTGGTCAAACCCCTGACTCCCGAACTTTTAACGCAAGCCATGCTAACCGCCGCCCAAAGCGGCGAACAAGGCGGCAAAGGTCAACCCAAAGAAGCGAAAAACATCGTTTTCATCGGCGTACGCGGTGGTGTGGGGACAAGCAGTCTGGTCACCAATATGGCATGGATGCTGGCCCACGAAAAAAAGAAAAAAAGTGCGCTGTTGGATCTAGACTTGCAATACGGCACCAGTGCGCTGGCTTTGGACATCGAGCCCGGCCATGGCCTGCGCGATGTTTTAAGTTCGCCCCAACGGGTGGATGGGCTGATGATTGCTGGCGCGCAAATTAACGAAAGCGATAAATTCAGCGTTTTAAGCGCCGAGGAATCTATCGACGATCTCATCCATATTGACCCCAGCGCTGTCTTGGCCTTGCTCAAAGAAATGCGCACAAACTATCACGCTATTTTCATCGACCTTCCCCGCCATATGATTATGACGCAAAAACGTCTGCTGGCCACCGCCCATGAAATCGTTCTTGTCACCGAAATGTCGCTGGTTGGGATTCGCGACACCTTGCGCATAAGAATGGCCATCAAAGCGCTTGGCTCTATGGCAAGGATCACCCAAATTGCGACGCGCATAGGACCCAACCGACCCGCAGCCGTTGATGAAGCAACCTTTGCCAAAGGCGCGCAGGCCAAAATCGACTTCATCGTTCCCGACGACCATAAAAGCATGATCGCGGCAAGCAATGCTGGAAAAATGCTTGGCCTTGTCGCCCCGAACGTCGCGCTTACCAAAACGATCCGCGATATTTTGCAGCATCTTGCCGGTGACCCTAAGGAAAATACTGCGGCCAAGAACGGACCCAGCTTATTCGGCGCTCTTTTCAAACGTGGGCATAAGGAGGAGGCCTCCAAATCATGACCCCGCCTGACGGCCACGGTTCCAACACAGTCATCCTCGACAGCACGATCGAGGTTTTAAGGGACCGTATCCTCCCCCAACTCAAAAAAGCTCTTCCGAAAGATAAAACGAGCGAAGTGTCGCGCGGCGAAGTGTCGCGCGAAGTCAAATCCTTTGCGACCAACTACCTAAGCCAGCAAGGGATTGAACTCAACCTGCTTGACCAACGGGATCTTGTCGGAGCCCTCACCAACAGCCTGCTGGGCATTGAAACCAAACCGTCCCCTCCGCCACCGCCGACACCGGCGACGAGCAGCCATTTCACACCACCTCCCCCCGCGCCCGAACCGGAAGCGGAGCCTGTGAAAAAAAGGGAGGTCAAGCCAATCGGATCGGCCAGCCGAACCAGCGTCGATCAAGCCAAAACAAAATTACAGCCGCTTATCCTCGAAAGGATCGACACGTCTGCCGCGGCTCGTATGGCGCGGGAAGACTTGGCGCGTGATCTTAAAGGCATTGTCGGTGAACTTCTGGGCGAAACGAAAATTCAACTTAACGCCGCCGAACGGATTGAGCTTGTCGAGCAACTCCTTAATGATATGCTCGGTCTAGGCCCGCTAGAGCCGCTTCTGGCCGATGAAAATATCTCAGAAGTCATGGTCAACGGCCCCAAACAAGTCTATTGCGAAAGCAAGGGGAAACTAACGCTCACGGACGTCAAATTCCGTGATAATTCTCACGTTTTGTCCATCGCGACCCGCATCGTCACGGCGATCGGACGCCGTATCGACGAAAGCTCGCCCCTTTGCGACGCGCGATTGGCGGATGGAAGCCGCGTAAATATCATTATCCCGCCGCTTGCGATCGACGGCCCTTCGATTACTATTCGAAAATTTTCTAAAAAGAAAATCACGTTGGACTCCATGGTCCAGTTCGGCAGCATCTCGCCGCAAATGGCCCAAGTATTGCGCATCTGCGGACGATGCCGTCTGAATATTCTGATTTCCGGAGGCACCGGTTCGGGAAAAACCACCCTGCTCAACGCCCTTTCCCAAATGATCGACCATGGCGAACGTGTCGTCACCATCGAAGACGCCGCGGAACTTCAATTGCAACAGCCACATGTCGTCCGTCTGGAAACGCGCCCGGCGAATCTGGAAGGCCATGGCGAAATCACCATGCGTGATCTGCTTAAAAACGCCTTA
>JBFWLD010000091.1:0-7754 GCA_050252315.1 Bdellovibrionales bacterium | reverse complement strand
ATCAGGTTTTTGTCTAACGGGTAGGCGTCAAGGCTGACCTGTGGGATGCCTGCTCGCATCGCAAGCGACAGAGCCAGAATGTCTTCGTCGATGAACCCCAGCCGAACCAGTGTCTCGCCAAGCCGTTCACCGGTTTGTTTTTGTTCGTGCAAAGCGATGTGCAGTTGGTCGGTGGAAAGCGTTTTTTGGCGGAGCAGGATTTCCCCTAAACGAGCGGAACGGCTTTTTGAATGGTCGGTTGTAAGAAAGTCGGTGTCTTGTCTCTTGACGTTTGGGGCCATGATCTTCCTACCATTCCGTTTGACAGGCAGGATTGCCCAGATAAGAAACCATCGTGTTTCGATCCGCAAAAAGCACAATGTCGTCAAAAGGTGCGGTAGGATCGTTGGTGAAGGCCCCTTGGACAAAGTTTCGATCACCGTCGGCGTTGCATCTTTCATAACCGCCGGTATCGGAACAAGCGGTCGAGCTGCCTCGGTAAATCGGGTGGGCGTTGCTGCCGGTATTCATGACCGGGTCCGCGTAATAGGCGCCGTATCCGTTTTTACCGTGACTGATGAACAGAACGGCGGCCTCTTGTTTGCCGCCGCCTTGGGTTAGGACGCTGATCCTGTTCGAATTGGGCAGGTTCGCTTGACATAACCCAAGACAGCTTATGTTTTGCGGGCATAGGGGCGTGCCCGTCGCATTCGGCAAGGTCGGTGGGATAACATCGAAATTGATGGCCAAGGCCGGGTCGATGCGCATGGTGATCCAGCGGCTCCACCCATCTTTGGCCATGGATTGCGCAAGACCCATGGAGGCGAAAGGAACAATGCCTTCCGGAACCGAACAGGTCGCACAGGCCGCGCCTGTCCCATCGCCCCGCACAAAACCGAACCCAGTCGAAAGAGCAGAAGCCGGGGTAGGGCACGGCAGACAGCCATGAGCCTGCACAAAGGCTGCCGTTGCGCGCATCAGTCCGTTCAGGTTGGTTTGCGTGGTGGTTTGTTGCAGGCTTTGGCGGAAAACGGTCAGGGCCGGATAGACGATCATGATGACAAGACCGGTGATAACGAGCACAATGCTCATTTCCGCCAATGTAAAGCCTTGAACGTTTCGTTGCCGCATGCCGTTGACCTACATTTTAACGCATAGCGTATAGGTGTTGTCGTCGGTATAGCTTGTTGCCGGAGCGGCGCTGCTTGCTCCTGCGCCGGTATATATTGTGGCCTGAACGTTGCCGTCGTCGCTGGTGCCGTCATCAAGGCGTGAGTCAATGGCTTGGGCTGAGCCGCCTGCGATTTTGTTCAGGCATAGCGTCGTAGTCGTGAAAACGCCGAACGCACCGGTTTGAAAGCCGTAAATCCCGCCGAATGGATTAGGCGGCTGGATCGCAGTCGTGCCGTTGGTGACTTGGTTTTTGACTAAGCCTGCGGCGCGTAGATGCGCCCAGACGGAAAGGCTTTCGGTCGCCGTTCCTGTAGTGGCGGAGGTGTCGAAGGAAGACGTGGTGCCGACATTGCCGTCATTATTCCCATTCGACACATTGCTGATTTGCGCCAAAGACGGAAAGCGGGTTAGGGCGCTGGGATCGTCGCCGGGCAGCGCTCCGTAATTTTGCGAATAGGTTTGGAACTGCGCTTGATAGGCCTGAATGCCGTTAATCGCGTTGTTGATCCGCGCATTTTGGATGATTTGCTGGCCAGTCAGGACCCCGCCGATAATCAGGCCGATGATAACCAAAACGATGGATAGCTCGACAAGCGTGAATCCATGCTGTGTTTTGAAATGGGGTGTCATGGGCAAGCCTCCATGGGGTTATGTTTGAGGAAGGTCGAAAGGCCGTGGGTCCCGGTTGTATCTTTCGTAAAGGTCCATGTCTGCCGCGTCTGGTCGAGCATCGTTCAGGATCGTGGCGCGTAAAAGAATGACAAGCTCACTGGTGTGGCCGTTATTGTCGCGGGCTTTGGTAAGATTGCCTAAAACGGGAAACCTATCGAAGGGCGGGATGCCTTGATCCTGATTTTCCGAGCTGTCCTGCATCAAGCCGCCCATCACCGCGACCTCGCCGGATTGCAACTGCAAAACAGAGTCCATTTCTCGCACGGCCAAGACTGGGATTTGGGATTGGACGCTGGTGTCGTTGCCGGAATAGGCGGCGTTCAGCCCGATAGAAGGGTCTGTAACGCGATCCACAACCCGCGAAATGGTCGGGCGCAGGGTCATGGTCACGCGGCCTGTTTGTGCGTTGATGGCGGGTTGAACCGTCATGACCAGCCCGACGGGAACGGTGCGTGGCGTGCTGGAAAAAACGGGCGTGCCGGAGACGACGACTCCGTTGCTGTTCGTTGTTGTCGGGAACTGCGCGGAGGTCAGGAAATAAACTTCGTTACGCGCGACTTTAAGCACGGCGGTTTGGTTGTTCATTACCGTAAGTCGAGGCGAGGACAGAACGCGTGTGGCGCCGAAGGTTCGTACGAGCTGTAAAATGCCGCTGAAATCATCCGTCTCTAGCGCGGCAGAGAACAGGCCGGAACTTGCGGTCGTCATCGCCGCACCGGCGCCGACCGTGCCGAAATTCGCGGCTACGCCCATGGTGTTGCCCAAAAGAGCCGACCAGTTCACGCCGCTTTGGAACTCATCCGCCAATTCGACTTCGACAATGCGGGCCTCGATAAGGACCTGTGCGGACGCTTTTTGTTGTAGTTGGTCAAGATAGCTTTGCACGGCGTGCTGTTGTCGCTCATTGCCGAAAACCGTAATCAGTCCAGCCTGCCTGTCGATGCTGAAATTCGTTCCTTTGCTGTCTCCGTTTTCTTTATCGTGCGCGATAAGCGTTCGTTTTTGGGAGGCTGTCGTCAAAACTTTCGGCAGAGATTTTTCAACTTCGCTCCAGAAATCCGCATTGGCGTTCGCCGATATTTTAGCGGTCGAGTTATTGTCGCTGCCGTTTGAGCTGCGCGTTGTCGAGCTTGTGCTGTTGTTGGAGGTAAGATCCACGTCAAAGACGTTCGTCGCGATGGTAACTTCGCTGGTTGTCTTGCGCGAGAGGCTCAGGAAGTCCATCGCATAGGTTTTTTGATACGGCTCGTCCAGTTCGACGCGGATAAAGTCCCCATCCGTGCTGTAACGCAGGCCTGCCAGATCGCAGATGCGCCGTAGCACGACGGTAAAGGGCTGGTCTTTGGCCGTAAAGATAATGCCGCCCGTAATGCGCGGGTCGATTTCCATATTCACCCCACCTTCGCGGCCAAGTTCGATCAGCACGTCGCGCAAGGGAACGGATTCCGTAACCGCGACATTGACGCTTTGCGTTGGGGCTTGTGCATCCGCCAGAAGCTCAGGCGGTTTTTGCGGCTCCGGAAGATCCGGGACCGGCGGCGCGTCCAGCAAAGGCGGCAACGATGCGGCAAGGCTTTGCTCATCCATGGTAAGGAAGGGGGCTGCCGCAGGTTTTTTCCCTTTCCGCACTTTGCCGCGTTCGCGCAACGCCAGATAGTCGTTGCGCGTCATATTTCCGGACGGGTCGATTTTTTCTCCGGAAAGCGACGTTGTGTCGGAGCAGCTCGCGTTAACCAGCAATAAAATTGCAAGCGCAAGTTGAGAAAGTTTGGGCACTTAAGGACACCTTCTGCTTTGCCTTTTGGGGGAGGCGAATGGATAGAGGGGCAGTAAGAGCTTGGCTATTCTTGTATGCGCTGTAAAGTATTAACGTATGCAAAGCCTGTGGATAACTATTTTAAGTTGTGGATAGTTTTTTTTAGCTAACAATCATCTCGACAAGTTGCGTCAAGGATGTTGCCTTGGTCGCTAAGTCTGCAATCACTTGACCTTGCTTCATTACAATGATTCTGTCCGCTACGTCCAAAACGTCGTGCAGTCGATGGCTGATCAAAATGACGGAGCGGGCGTGATTGCGTTGAAGACGGATAACGTTGAGGACATGCGCCACTTCCCGCGCGGCAAGAGCTGCGGTCGGTTCATCCAGTAATAGAATTTGGGGGTCAAACATGACAGCGCGCGCAATAGCAATGGCTTGCTGCTGGCCTCCGGATAGAAGGCCGACAGGGTGCGTAACATCATCTAAACGAAGAGAAAGCTGTTCGAGTTTTTCTTTTGCCAGAAGGGTCATCTTTTTTCGGCATAAAAAGCCTGTCAGGGGATGTGATAACTCGCGTCCCATAAATAAATTGGCAAGAACGCTTTGCCGTTTTGCAAGCGCTAGGTCTTGATAGACCATTTCAATACCAAGTTTGCGGTGTATTCTTGCTTCGGCTCTTTCAATCGCCTGTCCGTTAAGAAGAATACGCCCACCGTCAGGAGGATATTGTCCGGCAATAATCTTTAGGAGCGTTGATTTGCCTGCGCCGTTATCTCCAACGATGGCGGTTACTTCGCCCGGCGTAAAGGGCACCGAGACGCCGCGAAGTACATCGACCGCGCCGAACGATTTTGTAATGCCGTCGAGGCTCAACGTTGTCATACGCGACCTCCAAAACGCGAGAGAAAGGACGCGGCAAGTAAGACGATGCCTATGAACAAAATCTGAAAATATGAACTAATACCCAGCAAGTTCATGCCGTTTTGCAAAACACCAAGGCAAAGGACTCCCAGAAGACTACCGAAGATTGAAGCCCTTCCTCCCGACAGGTTAGCGCCTCCCAGAATAACGGCAGTGATGCCGATTAATTCGTAGCCTAATCCGGCTGCCGGATCGCCTGCATTTGTGCGTAAGGTAAAAATTAGACCTGCAAGGCTAGAAAAGACTCCGGCCAGAGCAAAAATTTTGATTTTCATCCAGCCTGTGGGAATGCCCATGGAAGCGGCGGCTTCCTCATTGTCTCCCATAATCAGGGTTCGGGTGCCAAAGCAGGTCTTGGAGAGAAGAAGGTGCGCCCCGACAACGCCCGCTATTAATAAGGTAATGGGGTTGGGAAGGCCGCACCATACCTCTTGAGCGAAATTGGCGAGGTCTTCGGGTAACCCGTAAACAGGTGTGCCATCTGTCAGGATATAACCTGCGGCACGGACGATGCTCATCATACCAAGAGTCACAATAATACTTGGCGCTTTGGTCAGATTGATTAGAAAACCTGTCAAGCCGCCACATATGGCTCCCGCTGCCAACGTGAGGAGCCCGACAAGTGGAAATGAAAGTTGGGTGTGCTGTAGCAATAAAGCACAAACGCAGCTTGTTAACGCGAGAACGGCTCCTGAAGATAGATCAATCCCCCCCGATGCGATAACAAAGGTTGCGCCCAATGCTAAAAAGCCGATCACGGAGCTTGCCATAAGAATGGTGCTTAGATTGGTAAGACTAAAGAAAAAAGGCGTACTGAATGTGAAGATAAGAATTAGAGCGGCAAGAAATAATGTACACTGGCCGATATATAATTTTGTTGGATTTTGGAGGCGTTTAACGAACATATTTCAGCATCGGGTCTTTGTTTGAAACCAGCATTTCTTTGGTTAAAATGGGCGTTTGCATAATTTCCATTTTTTCTGTGACATCGCCTTGTGCGCTTTCAAGTGCAAGCTCTACCGCGCGTTTTCCCATAAGATACGGCAACTGTGCGACCGTAGCTGTTAGCCGCCCGTTCATAACTGCCTTGCGGGCATCAATGGTGCCGTCCACGCCAATGATTTTGATTTGTTGTGCCTTGCCTGCATTGCATACAGCTTCAACGGCACCCAAAGCCATTGTGTCATTCGCGGCATAGATAATATCGAGATTTGGTTGACGTTGTAACAGATCCGTCACGGTATTGAGGGCTTTAAGCCTGTCCCATTCGGCGGAAACGGATCCGACAATTTTTGCTGCAGGCATAATTTCTTTGAGTTTAGAGGTAAAACCATCGGCCCGTTTTTTGCCTGCAATATTGCCGACGGCACCTTCAAGAACAAAGACAGACGGGTCATGTTTGGCCACAGTTTTCTTGGCATATTCCGCTGCATTTTGTCCTATAAGAAAGTTGTCGGACCCAACCGAAAAGGCCATTTTTACGCCAGCCTTCCGGGCATCGGCTATTGAAATATTGGCGTCGATATCCGCGACAACAATTTTTTCTTTCGTCGCCTGTTTAAAGCATTGGATGGCAATGTTTGGTGTTGTGGCTGCCATGACGATGATTTTGGGTTTTGTTTGAATCATTGTCATGCAGGTGTTGAGGTCTTCTTCCGCTGCGCGGTCCGTTTCGGTGAAATAGATGGATGGCGTAATGCCTTTTTCCTTTGCCGTGTCCTTAATGCCTTCGGCCATAGCTGTCCAATAGGGGTTCCCTCGCCCTTTCAACAGAAAGACATAGCCATCTTCGGCTTTAGCCTCGATAGCAGAAAAAATAAGAAAAAAGGCGCAAAGAACAGCCAAACGCCGCATAGGCATCTCCATAAAAACACATCAGCAACGACTATACATCAAATGTTATATTATGGGAAAGACCCAAAACGTTATTCTAATGATCGCTTTTGTCTTGTGGCCTCATAAAAAGATATGGCGGCGGCGTTGGAGACGTTCAGGCTTCCGATTGGGCCCTGAGTCGGCAGCCGCGCCAATTCATCGCAGTGCTGGCGGGTCAGGCGGCGCAGGCCATCGCCTTCCGCTCCGAGCACGAGCGCGACGCGACCATCCGTCAATTTACTTTGTGCAAGATCGTGTTCGCCCTCCTCGGCAAGGCCGATGCACCAGTAGCTTTCTTCCTTCAATATATCGAGCGTACGGGCCAGATTGACGACTGGGATCAATGGCACATGCTCCAGCGCGCCGCAGGCTGTCTTGGCAAGCACGCCGGTCGCGCTAGGCGCGTTACGTTCCGTGACGATGACCGCGCCTGCACCGAAAGCCGCAGCGGATCGCAGGATCGCGCCGACATTATGCGGGTCCGTGACTTGATCCAGAACGACGATGACCTCAGGCAGGTCGTCGCGTCCCAAAAGATCGTCGAGCGACATTTCTTCAAGAGGCGAGGTTTCCAGCACAATCCCCTGATGCACCGTGCCTTGGGGTAAAAGCTGGTCGATTTCGCTTTTTTCGATAAGGGTTGGATCGGGGAGGGTTCGGCCCTGCTTTTTGGCTTTTTCAAGGGTCGGCAACAGCGCTTCCGCTCCGTTTTTACTCACCCATAAATGGTGGCAGGTGCGCGCCGGGTTCAAAAGCGCCTCGCGTACTGCGTGAAGGCCCCAAAGTAGCGGACCTTTGTGGGCGGGGGCCTTGGGTTTCGGTTTGGCTTGGCGGGAGGTTGTCTGCCGTGAACTTGGGCCCGGCTTTCCCGTCGGCTTTTTGTGCGCCGATCCCTTGGCGGGGTAGGGGCGTGATTGGGGCTTTGAGGACTTGTTATGGGGCTGTTTTTTCATGTTTTTGAACTTTCTTGGAAAAATCTGACCTATACTCAAGCCTCTGGGATTGACAAGCGCAAGCAAAATCCGTTATTCCGACTGCTCGCTGGCCCCAATGGGCTTTGTCCGGTCGTCCGGACGGCCTTTTATAGATGTGGAAGGGTGGCCGAGTGGTTAATGGCAGCAGACTGTAAATCTGCCCTCTTACGAGTACGGAGGTTCGAATCCTCCCCCTTCCACCAGCCTTCGCTCGCTACGCGAGCTACGGCTCGGCAAGCCGGTTTGGCTTACAAAACGATGACACGCAGCCTGTAATTCTCAAACTTATCTTTCTATCGCGTGACGGACATCCTTCAGCAACAGAAACATATGATACGGGTCGGTTGGTGAGGGGATAAAATCGAAATGTTCGTAAAAAGCGCGAGCATCATTATTTTTAA
>JBFWLD010000090.1:0-7825 GCA_050252315.1 Bdellovibrionales bacterium | reverse complement strand
TTGGCATTAAGCGTGACCCGCACCGCCATCTCCACATCCGCGTCGCGATCGACATAAACATGGTTGTTGCCGTCCAGATGCGCGAGCACGGGCACGCGGCTTTCCTCCTGAACGCGAGCAATCAGCGATTTGCCGCCGCGTGGGATGATAACGTCGATCGCTTCGTTCATCCGCAGCATCTCACCGACGAGCGCGCGGTCGGGCGAGGGCACCATCTGCACGCACCCGTCCGGCAGGCCGTGGTGCCGTAGAGCCTCTTGTAAAATCGACGCAAGCGCCTGTGCACTGTGAAAGCTCTCTGATCCGGGCCGCAGCAAACACGCATTGCCGGATTTCAGGCAAAGCGCCGCCGCATCGGTTGTAACGTTCGGTCGGCTTTCATAGATTACGCCGATTACGCCCAGCGGCACGCGCACGCGCTCGAAGCTCAACCCATTGGGGACGCTCCAAGCCGCGATGGTTTCGCCCACAGGGTCCGGCAACGCGGCCACGGTTTCAAGGCCGTGCGCCATGGCCTCGATGCGTGATGGGGCCAGCCGCAGACGATCAAGCATCGCTGCGTTCAACGCCGAATTTTCCGACAAGTCGCGTGTATTGGCCGCTAAAATATCCTGCGCTTGTTCGCGTAACTTCTGTGCCGCCGAACGCAACGCCGTATTTTTTTGCTCCGTTGCCGCTGTTTTCAAAAAGCGCGAGGACTCTCGCGCCGCCCTTCCCATTTCTTGTAACGCCTTCATGTGTGTGTTCCTCCCAGTAAGGCCAGATCGTCGCGATGCACGATTTCCTCCTGCCCGCGATAGCCGAGCAGGGCGGAAAAAGCGTCGCTGTGCCTTCCCATAATTTTGCTGACTTCGTCGCTGGCGTAAGCGACGAGCCCGCGTGCGACTTCCTGACCGTCCTGACGTAAAATGCGCACCAGATCGCCGCGCATAAAGGTGCCGCCAACCTGTTTAACGCCGACAGGCAACAGACTTCGTCCTTGCTGCAACGCGCGATAGGCCCCGTCGTCGATCACCAGATTGCCGCGTGTGTCCAGCCCTCCGGAAATCCACAGTTTCCGCGCGGCGGCGGGCGATACGTTGGGTAGGAACCAACTGCTTTTGCCGCCGTCCATCAGCGCGCGCAACGGGTGCAGGTCTTTCCCCTGAGCTATGACCATGGCGCATCCGGCGCTTAAAGCGATTTGCGCCGCTTCAATTTTGGTGCGCATGCCGCCTTGCCCAAGCCCGGAGCGCGAACCGCCGCCCATCGCGATAATGTCAGGTGTCAGGTCCTCAATTTCAGGGATAAAACGCGCCTGCGGATCCACCGAGGGATCGGCAGAGTAAAGCCCGTCAATATCCGACAACAGAACGAGGCAATCCGCCCCGATCATGGCAGCGACGCGGGCGGCCAGTCGATCATTGTCGCCGTATCGACGTGTGGGCCGTGCGACCGTGTCGTTTTCGTTGATGATGGGGATCGTGCCAAAAGACAGCAGGCTCAACAACGTGGCCCGCACGCTAAGATAGGCCTGCCGGTTTTCCGTGTTGGCCATGGTTAAAAGAATTTGCGCCGCGCCAAGTCCATGCATCTCCAATATTTGCTGATAGGCCTGCATCAGGTGAACCTGTCCACATGCGGCGCAGGCCTGCGTTTGCTCAAGGCGATAGATTTTACCCCGGCCAAGACCGAGAAGCCGTCGCCCCAGCGCGACCGAGCCCGAAGACACAAGCACCACGTCCTTCCCGGCAGCCTGCAACGCGGCAATATCCTCGATCAAGGCCATCAGCCACGGGCGACGAAGTTCGCCTCGCGCGTCGTCGATCAGAAGAGAAGAACCGATTTTGATGATAATTCTTTTGGCTTGAGCCAAGGAACCCGACTGGATTCCCGTTTTTGATATAACTTTCATAACACAATGCTTTCAATGAATTCTACCTTTGCCGGGGCGCACCCCGACGCTCACGCTTTTAGGCTAAGCGAGGCGGTCGAATATCATTGGTTGCGATGCGTTCTTGTTTCGTCATGAAAGAAAGTATGGCGCAAACATCCCGTGAAAGCAATGCGGGAAGCCTTTGTCTTTGTTTGGCCCCCCTTGCAACCTTTGAAATCGTCCCTATATTAACTTTGTAATCACGGCCCCCCTGAACGGAGGTCTTGTGTAACGCTTTGTTTATGAAGGAAAATGTGACATGGGTAAAGTAATCGGCATCGACCTCGGCACCACCAACTCGTGCGTCGCGGTTATGGAAGGCAGCACGGCAAAGGTCATCCCTAATGCCGAAGGCGCCAACACAACCCCCTCTATCGTGGCTTTCTCGCCCAGCGGCGAACGGCTTGTCGGCCAGAGCGCCAAGCGTCAGGCGGTAACCAATCCGGAAAATACGCTCTTCGCGATCAAGCGTCTGATGGGGCGCAGCTTCAACGATCCGATGGTGCAAAAGGACATCAATCTGGTTCCCTATAAGATCATCAAGAACGCCAATGGCGACGCTTGGGTCGATGCGGGCGGCAAGAATTACAGCTCGTCGGAAATCTCGGCCTTTATTCTGATGAAGATGAAGGAAACCGCAGAAGCCTATCTCGGCGAAAAGGTCGAGCAAGCCGTGATTACGGTTCCGGCCTACTTTAACGACAGCCAGCGCCAAGCCACCAAAGACGCGGGCAAGATCGCCGGGCTTGAGGTCTTGCGTATCATCAACGAACCAACCGCAGCGGCGTTGGCCTATGGTTTGGAAAAGAAGAAAACCGGCACGGTCGCCATCTATGACCTTGGCGGCGGCACGTTTGACGTTTCGGTTCTTGAGATCGGCGACGGCGTGTTTGAAGTCAAATCCACGAACGGCGATACGTTCCTCGGCGGTGAGGATTTCGACACCCGCATCATTGACTTCTTGTGCGACGAGTTCAAGAAGGAGCAGGGCATTGACCTGCGTCAGGATCGCCTTGCCTTGCAGCGCCTTAAGGAAGCCGCAGAAAAGGCGAAGATTGAGTTGTCCTCTTCGGTCCAGACGGAAGTCAACCTGCCGTTCATCACGGCTGACCAGTCGGGCCCGAAGCATCTGAGCGTCAAGCTGACCCGCGCCAAACTCGAAGGCTTGGTTGAAGATTTGGTCCAACGCACGGTCGAACCGTGCCGCAAGGCGCTGTCCGACGCGGGCCTGAAAGCCAACGAAATCGACGAAGTGATTTTGGTCGGAGGTATGACCCGTATGCCCAAGATCATCGAAACGGTCAAAGAGTTCTTCGGACGCGATCCGCACCGCGGCGTGAACCCGGACGAAGTCGTGGCCGTGGGCGCGGCTATTCAGGGCGGCGTGCTTAAGGGCGACGTTCGCGACGTTCTGCTTCTCGATGTTACGCCGCTTTCGCTCGGTATTGAAACGCTCGGCGGCGTGTTCACACGATTGATCGACCGCAATCCGACGATCCCAACCAAGAAGAGTCAGGTCTTCTCGACCGCGGACGACAACCAGAACGCCGTGACCATCCGCGTGTTCCAAGGCGAACGCGAAATGGCCGCCGACAACAAGTTGCTCGGCCAGTTCGATTTGATGGGGATTCCTCCGGCTCCGCGCGGCGTGCCGCAGATCGAAGTCACCTTTGACATTGACGCGAACGGCATCGTTCACGTTACGGCCAAGGACAAGGCTACGAACAAGGAACAGCAAATCCGCATTCAGGCCTCAGGCGGTCTGTCGGACGCCGATATTGACCGCATGGTTAAGGAAGCGGAATCCAACGCTGCCGACGATAAAAAGCGCCGCGAAGCGGTTGATGCCCGTAACCATGCGGACGCGTTGATCCACACGACTGAAAAGTCGTTGTCGGAAGTCGGCGATAAGGTTTCTGCATCCGACAAAAGCGCCGTCGAAAGCGCGATTGCCGACCTTAAAGGTGTGCTGGACAGCGGTGATGGCGAAGCGATCAAGACCAAGACCGATGCGCTGACCCAAGCTGCGATGAAGATTGGCGAAGCCATGTACAAGCAACAGCAGGAAGCTGGCGCTCAAGGCGGCCAGACTTCCGGCGGCAGCGAAGCGCCCAAAGAAGAAGGCGTGGTCGATGCTGAGTTCAGCGAGGTCAAGGAAGACAAGTAACCCTTTGAAATGATGTGTGTGCCTTTTGTTTTTGTTGACAAAAGGCACACGTTGTCATACACTGTAGGTAAGGTTGACACATGGATCGTGGGCGTTTTCTCAAGGTAGCTGAGTTTCGTTTCGATCCCAACAAAAGCGCGTGGCTTCGGCGGGAGCGTGGCCTTGGGTTTGAGGAAATTATACATTTGTTCGGTAAGGATGAAGGGCTGATCGATGTGTATCCTCACCCTAGTCCCAACTATCACCACCAGTTTATTTGCGAACTTGTTGTTGAGGGCTATGTTTACATCGTGCCGTTTATCGTTGATGGCGACAAAGTTTTTTTGAAAACGCTGTTCCCAAGCCGTAAAGCCACAAAACGGCGCAGAAGTTAGGAGGAATCATGCCAAGAAAAAAAGCCCCTGTTCGTAGCGCGAGCGACAGCAAGTCTCGGCCACAAAAACGAGCTAAGGGCGTTGGCTCTGCCAAGAAGCTTTCGGTGTCTAAGGCGCGTGGGCCGTATGAAGATGATCCAGAGGATATCGCTGCGTTCGAAGCCTATGAACGAGGGGAACTCAACTCTGTTCCCGATCAGAAAGAGGCCTCTGCCGCTTTGCGCCGTGCCGCTGTGAATTTCAAGAAAAAGAAGGAGGCGCGGGTCAATATTCGCTTGCAGACTGTGGATCTCGACGGCCTTAGATTGAAGGCTGAAGAAGAAGGGATTCCCTATCAGACCCTGATTGCAAGCCTTGTCCACAAGTATGTGAACGGTCGCGTTGTTTTTAAAGATGGAAGAGCCTAATCCCCCAATCCCATTCTATGATCGTCGTGGCGTCCTTGTGACGCCGCACGCGCATTCGGTGATTAAGCCCCGCCAAGGGGCTTGGGCCGTTGCTAAGGCTCAGGATGCGGTGATGATGCTGTGGCCTTCCTTTGCGGCAGACGTTCCCGATCTTCCGGGCGGCGGCATTGACGACGGCGAAACCGCGCTCCAAGCCGTAGCTCGCGAATGGTATGAGGAAACGGGCCTTGCTTTCACGCCGCACGCCGGACCGCTCGCTACCCACCACCAGCTTCGCGGCTTTTACGCCGAAGACAGGGATGAGTTTTGGATTTATGACCAGACCTTTTTCCTTTATAGCTTTACGCGCGATCGCGATCTTGACGAACGCTGGCGCAACCCCGAAGGTGACTTTGCCGGATGGGTCGGGTTCGATGACTTAAAATCAAGCAAGCTTAACCGCGCCCATTGGTTGGGGCTTTTGGCTTTGATGCCGGAGAGAGCAGAGTAAAATGAAACAGTTGCTTCTTTTGATCGCTGCGGTACTGATCGGCGTTGTTGTCGGCATCAAGCTGGTCGCCTCGCCTGAAACAAAGTCGGAGGCCAAGCCTTCCGCCTATGCGCATGTCCGCGATACCGGCGTCCTGCGCTGCGGGTATGTGAATTGGAAACCCTATTATTATCTGGAGATGGCGGACGGATCGAATAAACCGACAGGACTCAATGTCGATCTTATGAACGAACTGGCCAAAGTAACCGGCCTTAAGATCGAATGGACCGAAGAAGTTGGCTGGGGCACCATTGGAGAAGGATTTAAGACCAACCGTTATGATGCCGTGTGTACGTCTATGTATGCGGATACGGCGAAGATCAGAAATTTAATTTTATCCCGTCCCATTTTCTATAGCGGCCCGCGTCTGTTTGTTCGGGTTGACGATACGCGTTTTGACAATAATCCGGAACGTATGAACCAACCGGATGTGAATGTCGCCGTTGTTGACGGTGCGGCGTCAATGACTTGGGTTAAGGAACACTTGCCTAAGGCGCACCTTGTCGCTTTGCCTCAAATGGTGCAAGAAGCGGAATATCTGATGACCGTGGTCACCAAAAAGGCGGACATTGTCTTTTATGATTTGGATGAGATGGCTAGTTTTGCCAAAGAAAATCCAAATCAGCTTCGGTTGGTAGAGGGGCTGCCGCCAACCAATATCCTGCCGCATGTATTGGCTTTTGCCGATCCGCAGTTGCGGGACATGATGAACACAGCGCTGCAAATTTTGATCGACAACGGCGTCATGGAAAAGCTGCGCGCGAAGTATGAAACGCACTATTTCGTGCCGCAGCAGAGTTTTAAAGAGTAAAGGTAGGGTCAATGTCCAAAGCGGATTACTATGAATTGTTGGGCGCCTCGCGTGAGGCGTCGGCGGACGAGCTGAAAAAAGCCTATCGCAAGATGGCGATGAAATACCATCCGGACAAGAATCCGGGCGATAAGGAAGCCGAGCACAAATTCAAGGAAATCAACGAAGCCTATGACGTGTTGCGCGACGAGCAAAAACGTTCAGCCTATGACCGCTACGGCCATGCAGCGTTTGAGCAGGGCGGTATGGGAGGTCCCGGCGGTTTTGGTGGCGGTTTTGATTTTTCCGGTGGTTTCGGCGACATATTTGAAGAAATGTTCGGCGAGATTCTAGGCGGCGGCGGTCGTCGTCGCGGCCCGGATCAGGCAGGCCAGCGCGGCGCGGACCTGCGCTATGATATGAGCATCACGCTGGAGGAAGCCTTCAAAGGCGTAGATAAAACCATCAAAGTCTCAACCCATGTCGCCTGCGAGGCGTGCAAAGGCACGGGCGCATCCCCCGGTTCCTCGCCGGTGACCTGCGAAACCTGTGGCGGTCATGGACGCGTGCGCGTACAGCAGGGCTTTTTCTCGATCGAGCATACCTGTCCGACCTGTCAAGGCGCGGGCAAGGTCATCAAGGACCCCTGCAAATCCTGTGGGGGTAGCGGTCGCGTACGCAAAGAACGGACGCTTGTTGTCACGATTCCGGCAGGCGTAGAAAGCGGCACGCGCATCCGTTTATCGGGCGAGGGCGAGGCCGGTCTGCACGGCGGTCATTCCGGCGACCTTTATGTGATTCTGAGCGTCAAAGGCCATCCGCTCTTCCAACGCGACGGCGCGAACCTTCATTGCCGTGTGCCCATTCCCATGACCATGGCTGCGCTCGGCGGCAAGGTACAGGTTCCTGTGATCGACGGAACGATGGCCGAGGTTGAAGTCAAGGCCGGCACGCAAAGCGGGCATCAAACCCGTCTGCGCGGCAAGGGCATGTCCGTGTTGCGCAGCGGCTCGCGCGGCGATTTATACGCCGAGCTGTTTGTTGAAACGCCGTCGCGCCTAACCAAGCGGCAAAAAGAGCTTCTTGAAGAGTTCGCGATCGAAGCCGAAACCAATAAAACAAACCCGGAAAGCGAAAGCTTCTTCGACAAGGTCAAGGAACTGTTCGGCGTTTAAGGTATTGAGCCCTGACCCTAGAGCAGATCGTGATTAGTTTGGCGTCCTTAGACGACAAACTAAGCGCGTGAATCTGCTCGGCAGCAAATAGGTAGAGCCTTTTCCGACAATAGAAAGGGCGTCAACCTTTTCAAAAAAGGCTCTAGACTTTAAAGCTTTTGGCAGGTCAACATAGCTATATTGCGAGGACGATTTTCGGAAGCGGTCGGAACTTGTCTGGAGGCATCAAAATTCCAAACAACCCAAGCATCAGAACCGGAATGAGAGGGGGCGCTATAAGCTTCTACCCAAGTGCGAATAGCGCCTCTTGTACTGCCCCCATAGTTAGAGGCTTGGTTGCTTTTAGCAGCGAAATCGACAGCGCCAGTTATGTTGCGGATAGCATCCGATTGTTGAGAACCTGCCAATCTTGTATAATCCGGATCTCGGCCAGCCGGGGACCCCATATTGTCTAGAACGCGGATAAAC
>JBFWLD010000089.1:0-7987 GCA_050252315.1 Bdellovibrionales bacterium | reverse complement strand
AGAAAACGGAAATGATTCTGGGTATCGGCAGCGATTTGCTCGACATTCGTCGGATTGAAAAAACGCTTTCCCGCCACGGCGAGCGGTTTATTCGTCGTATTTTCACGGAAAAAGAGCAGGCCAAGGCGGCTCGGCGCGCTGGGCCCGGCGGCATTGCGGTTTATGCAAAGCGCTTTGCGGCGAAAGAGGCGTGCTCCAAAGCGCTGGGCACGGGCCTTCGAAAAGGGGTATTTTTCCGCGATATGGGGGTTGTGAATCTTCCCACTGGCCAGCCGACCCTCCAGTTGACGGGCGGGGCTCTTTTGCGGCTGGAATCCTTGGTTCCTAAAGGGCATAAGCCTGTTATTCACCTCACGATAACAGATGATTATCCCTTGGCGCAGGCTTTTGTGGTGATCGAGGCTGTTTCCTGCTAAAAGGCGATGGACGTTTTTCTTTTAGGATCGACAAGGTTATGCCAGTGACGGAAAATAATCAGGAATTCCCGGTAGAGACTCATTCGGTAGAGCGGCTTGACGACACGCTCCGCACGTTTCTTATTGCGGCGGCGATTGCTTTGGCTATACGCGCGTTTGCGTTCGAGCCGTTTAACATTCCCTCCAGTTCGATGGTGCCGAATCTTTTGGTCGGCGATTACCTCTTCGTGACGAAATACACCTATGGGTACAGCAGCCTGTCCTCCTTTTTTGGGCTTTTGCCAATCCACGGACGTATCGGCGGCTCGGAGCCTCAGCGTGGCGACGTCGCGGTTTTTAAACTGCCTCGCGACAATCACACAGATTATATCAAAAGGATTATCGGTCTGCCGGGCGATAAGATCCAGATGCGTCATGGGTTGCTATATATTAACGGCGTTGCCGTGAACCGCCGCAAGCTGGCCGATCCGGTCGCACACGATTATCTGGACCCGGGTCCGGATGCGGTGGATTATATCGAAACTTTCCCGGACGGGCATGCCCATATCATCCGGGAAGAGGGGGATGATCGAGCCCTCGACAACACGAAGGTTTTCGAGGTGCCGCCGGGCTATTATTTTGCGATGGGCGACAATCGCGATAATTCATTGGACAGCCGGACGAACAATGTTTCCTTTGTTCCGGCGGATAATTTGGTCGGGAAGGCTCGGATTTTATTTTTCTCCCTCGATGAAGGCGCGCATTTTTGGCAGTTCTGGAAATGGCCCTCTTCCATTCGGTGGGGACGTTTGTTTAAGAAGATTACATGATGCCCCATCAAGCCCCCATAGATTATGTCGCGTTGGCTGAAAAACTCGGCCACGTTTTTGAAAACCCAGTCCTTTTGCAGGATGCTTTGACGCATCCCTCCTTGTCCGGAACCAAGCCATCGCGCAAAGCCGGTTCGGCCTCGCATTACGAGCGGCTGGAATTCCTTGGTGACCGTGTGCTGGGGCTTGCCATCGCGCATTGGCTTTTTGTGCTTTTTCCCGAGGCGAATGAAGGAGAACTGGCCAAACGCCATGCCTACCTTGTCAACCGCGATATTCTTCGCAAGATCGCCTTGTCGTTGCAATTGGAAGATCACTTGCGATTGGCTAAGGGCGAAAGCGCAAACGCTGCGCGAAAAAATCTGGCGGCGTTGTCGGATGCCATGGAGGCCGTGATCGCAGCGCTTTATTTAGATGGTGGCTTTGAGGCGGCTAAATTGTTTATCAAAAAATATTGGGAGCCGTGGATTGTCTCGGACATGCCGCCGCCTGCTGATCCCAAAACCGCGCTTCAGGAATATGTGCAAGGTCAAAAGTTGCCTTTGCCGGTTTATACGATTTTGGAGCGAACCGGCCCGTCGCACGCGCCCAAGTTTAAGATTCAGGTCGCCGTGTCTGGACATGATCCGGTGCAGGCGGAGGGAGGATCCAAGCGTGAGGCCGAAAAAAAGGCGGCAAGCCTATTGCTGGAAAGGATACACGGCGCATGAGTTCATCTAAAGAAACACGCGCAGGATTTGTGGCTATCCTTGGCGCGCCGAATGCGGGCAAGTCAACCTTGCTCAACCAGATGCTTGGCGAAAAACTTTCGATCGTCACGCACAAGGCGCAAACAACGCGTATTCGTGTGTTGGGTCTTTTGACGCGCGAGAACACACAAATCGGCCTGATCGACACGCCGGGGATTTTTAAGCCGAAAACGCGTCTTGAAAAAGCGATGGTTCAGGTCGCGTGGGACAGTCTGGAAGGCGTGGACGCGGTTTTGTTGATCGTTGACGCCAGCGCGCGCCAGCCCGACGCCAAAGTCGAAGCGGTGCTCGAAAGCCTTGCCAAACGCAAGGTCAAAGCGACATTGGCGTTAAACAAGGTGGACCGGATCAAACCGGAAAAACTGTTGCCGCTAAGCGAGAAATTGCATGCCACCGGGTTGTTCGATGAAATTTTCATGATCTCGGCGTTGACCGGGGACGGCGTTGAGGAACTGACGAAAAGGTTGATGGACAAGATGCCCGTCGGGCCGTGGCATTATCCTGAGGATCAGTTGACGGATCTTTCTTCACGTCTGCTGGCTGCGGAAATCACGCGCGAGCAGTTGTTTTTGCAGTTGCATGACGAGCTTCCCTACATGGCTTCGGTCATTCCGGAAAGCTGGGAAGAGCGTAAGGATGGATCGGTGATGATCCGTCAAACCATTTTGGTCGCCAAGACCGCACACCGAGCCATGGTGCTGGGGAAGAACGGTTCGCGTATCAAAGAGATTGGATCTGCTGCCCGTAAGGAGATGTCCGACTTCATGGGGCAGACCGTCCATCTTTTCCTTGATGTTAAAGCCGATGAAAGGTGGCAGGAAAAGAACGCCTTTTATTCTCTGTTCGGACTGGATGGAAAGTAAAGATAAGGTCTTTGATTTTTAAAGGCGGAATACGATCGTCTTATAACTGTTGTGCACTGCACAAAATGTATTTAATAAAACATCTTTTATAATTTCTTAGCGGTTGGTTTATTATACACCTAACTTAGACAGGGGCGGATGATTCGTGTGCCGCTTGTCTTATTCTTTGATCCCTTAGGCCGCCGTTCTGGCGCAACATACACTAAGGGAAGTCCGTTTTAGGGAGGTGTGGTTTGACTCAATCGCGTAGCGCATCGGCGCAATCGAAACCGTCTCACGGGAAAGGTAAAGAGGTCCACCTCCCTGTCGGCAGCAAGGTTGTTACAGACGAAACAGGCCTTTCCGCTTTAATAGCCTTGTTGCGTAAAATCGGCTACGAAACTATCGGACCCAAGCTTCGGGACGGTGCCGTGGTGTATGAAGAGATTGAGTCGATCGAGGATTTTCCCGTCGGCTGGTCGGACGAACAGGAACCCGGCAAGTACCGTTTAGTCAAAGGCACTGAAAATTCGTTTTTTGAATATCTGGTCGGGCCGACAAGCTGGAAAAAATATCTTTTTCCGCCGACCCATAAAATGTGGGAAGGGGACCGCAAAAACGGTTCCTTTACGGTCAAAGACAAACCTGTCGAAGCTCCGGCGTATGCCTTTATCGGGGTGCGCTCGTGTGAACTGAATGCCATCTTAATTCAAGATAAAGTCTTTGGGTTTGGTCGTGATGATAATCACGGCGGCGGCATTTTTTCCGATCCCGGCTATGTAGAACGCCGGAAAAAGTCCCTTTTGATTGCCGTGAATTGCAGCCGGGCCGGTAATACCTGTTTTTGTACCTCGATGGGGGGCGACCCTCATGTAAAGGAAAATCAGGGCTATGATCTTTCTCTGACCGAGTTTGCCGGGAAGGGCAAGCATGAGTTTTTGATGGAGGTTGGAAGCGAGCGGGGAGCCTTGATCCTTGAATTGCTTCCCTATCGGCAAGCGGCGGCCTCTGATTTGCATGCGGAGCAGGAACAGGCGCGCAAGGCTCGCAGCCAGATGGGCCGCAAAATGGTCCCGGACGTTAAAGACGTTCTTAAGCGCAACCTCAATCATCCGCGCTGGGAAAAAGTAGCCGATCGTTGCCTTTCCTGTGCGAATTGCACCATGTCCTGTCCGACCTGTTTTTGCAGCACGGTGGAGGAACGTACGGATCTGACCGGCGATCATACCGAACGGTGGCGTTTGTGGGATTCCTGCTTCTCTGTCGATTTCAGCTATATCCATGGCGGGTCTGTCCGGCGGGAAACCAAATCCCGTTATCGCCAGTGGATGACGCATAAGCTTTCGAATTGGCATGACCAGTACGGTACGTCCGGATGCGTCGGATGCGGTCGTTGTATTACTTGGTGTCCTGTCGGCATCGACATCACGCAGGAGGCCAAGGCCATCAAGGATAGTGGAGAGTAAGGATGAATCAAAACGCCCAACATCACGAATGCACCTGTTATTCCGGTAGCGCCGATCCGATGCATCCGCGTCCTTTCAAGGTTCTAGACATTTGGAAGGAGCTTTCGGATACCTTTTCCATGTCGTTGGTTCCGGAAGATGGTGAGCCCATTGTCTTTGCGCCGGGCCAGTTCAACATGCTCTATGTTTTCGGGGTAGGCGAGGTTCCGATCAGCGTCAGCGGCGATCCGACAAACCGCTCCGTGTTGATCCATACGACCCGCGCCGTCGGGAATGTTTCCAAGGCGCTCGATGCGCTTAAACCCGGTATGACGGTCGGTGTTCGCGGCCCGTTCGGTTCGCAATGGCCGCTGGATATTGCCGAGGGTATGGACTTGATTTTCGTGGCGGGTGGCATTGGGTTGGCTCCGCTTCGTCCCGTGATTTACGAAGCGCTTTCCGAGCGTCACCGCTATGGCAACATTGCCGTTCTGTATGGGGCTCGCACACCGGAAGATATTTTGTACTCCAAAGAACTGTTGCGCTGGAAGTCGCGTTTTGACCTCGACGTTCAAGTTACGGTTGATCGCGCTACCGGCAATTGGCAAGGGCGCGTCGGCTTCGTGAACAAATTGATTTCCGCCGGTGGGTTCGATCCGAATAATGCGGTCGCTTATACCTGCGGTCCTGAAATGATGATGCTCAATGTAGTCAAATCGCTGCATGAACGCGGACTGCCGCATGAACGCATCTATCTTTCGATGGAACGAAATATGAAGTGTGGAGTCGGTTTTTGCGGGCATTGCCAATGGGGTTCGTCCTTTATCTGCCGCGATGGCCCCGTGTATAGCTATGACAAAATTGCCGATGCCTTTAATGTAGAGGAGCTTTGATCCATGGCTGTGACAAAGAAAAAAACGGTGGCGAAAAAAGCCGGTTCCCCTTCGATAAGCAAGGTCAAGGCAAGCGTTAGGGCTAAGCCGAAAGTCGCGGTGTGGAAGTTCGCTTCGTGCGATGGATGCCAACTCAGCTTGCTGGCTTTGGAGGACGAACTGCTTGACGTGGTCGGTGAGATTGAAATCGCGTATTTCTTGGAAGCCACCACCGCGATGGTCAAAGGCCCTTATGATATTTCATTGGTCGAGGGGTCGATTACAACCGAGCATGATTTGCAGCGTATCCGCAAAATCCGCCAACAATCCAAAAAGCTGATTACGATCGGCGCGTGTGCTACGTCGGGCGGCATTCAGGCTTTGCGTAACTTCGCCGATGTGGATGAATATACGCGGACCGTTTACGCGCATCCAGATTATATCTCGACGCTTCGTACGTCCTCGCCGATTCAGGAGCATGTGCCGGTGGACTTCGAACTGCGCGGCTGTCCTATCAATAAAAACGAGTTACTTGAAGTCATCAACGCAACGCTGAACCAGCGGACCCCGAATATTTCGCATGTCAGTCAATGCGTGGAATGTAAGCGTAATGGAACGGTTTGTCTGATGGTCGCCAAAGGCATTCCCTGCCTTGGGCCGGTTACACACGCCGGGTGCGGCAATTTGTGTCCTTCGACGGATCGCGGTTGCTTTGGCTGTTTTGGTCCGTCCGAAGCCCCCAACGGGCTTTCCTTGGCCAAACAGTTGGAGAAACTCGGCATGAGCAAGTTGGAAATCCGGGATTTCTTCCGGTCCTTTAATGCGAATGCTGGGGCTTTCCGTAAGACAAGCGAAGCGTACGACTAAGTTTTTTTGATTTTAGGGAGGGGGCCTCGCATGGCAACGACCACCAAAAAGAAAACACCGGCCAAAAAAGTACCGGCAAAAACCAAGACGGCTACAAAGGCCAAAACCACCGGTAAGACATCGACCCGGACCATTCAGGTTGACGAGCTTTCGCGTGTAGAGGGCGAAGGCGCCTTGTTTGTCCGTGTGAAGGATGGCGAGATCAAGGAATGCAAATTCCGCATTGTCGAGCCGCCGCGCTTTTTTGAAGCCTTCCTGCGTGGCCGAAGCTATATGGAAGTCCCCGACATCACGGCGCGCATTTGCGGTATTTGCCCGATGGCTTATTTGATGGGCGCACAAAAGGCGATGGAAAATGCGTTCGGCATTCAGGTAACTAAGCCAATCCGCGATCTGCGCCGCATCATGTATTGCGGCGAATGGATTGAAAGCCATGTTTTGCACGCCGCCATGCTGCATGCGCCTGATTTTCTCGGGCTGGACGATGTGTTGCAATTGGCCGCGAAGAATAAGCAGGTTGTTCAAAACGCGTTGCAGCTTAAGAAGCTTGGAAACGATCTTTTGGAAGTCATTGGCGGAGGTCGCGCCATCCATCCGATCAATACGCGTGTTGGCGGTTTTTACAAGATTCCGTCGAAAAAGGCGTTGCTCGCTTTGCGCGATCGGTTGAAGTGGGGCATTGATACGTCGATCGAGGTCGCTAAACTTTTCGGTACGTTCGACTTCCCGGATTTTGAATATGATTATCACTGCGTGTCCATGTACCATCCCGATGAATATCCGATCGTGGAAGGCGACGTGATCACAAACCGAGGGCTTCATTTCCCGGTCAGCGATTTCCATAAGCATTTCAAAGAAACGCATGCCGCGCATACGACCGCGCTGCAAGGTTTCTCCAAGGCGGATAACGAGCCCTATCTGACGGGGCCGAATGCTCGTTATAATAATTGCTACAAGCAATTGTCGAAACTCTCGAAGCAAGTCGCCAAGGAAATAGGGTTGGACGAAACCTGCAACAATCCGTTCAAGAGTATTCTGGTCCGTATGGTCGAAACCGTTTATGCGTGCGAAGAGGCGTTGCGCCTCATTAAGCAGTATGAAGAACCGGATGTTCCCTATATTCAGGGCGAACCTCGCGCCAGCGAAGGGTTCGGCATGACGGAAGCCCCGCGCGGCGTGTGCTACCATTCCTATAAGTTGGATAAGAATGGACGCGTGTTGAAGGCTGTGATTTCTTCGCCGACCGCGCAAAATCAGCCTCAGATCGAGCGCGATTTGTACGGCGTTGTGAAGGACAATCTCGACCTTGATGAAGCCAAGCTCAAGCACCGGTGCGAGCAAACCATCCGCAACTACGATCCGTGCATTTCCTGTTCGGCCCATTTGCTGAAACTGACCATGGTGCGGGAATAGATGGCGGTTATTCAAAACGGGTGGAGAAAGGTGCTTCGTGTTTTGTTGAAAAATAAATGGGATGCCAGCCTTCGCTGGCATGACGCTCCTGTTTTTCTTTCTGTCAACAAAAACAAAGGGGCGGATTCCCATGGATGGCAACAAACAGAGACGTCATGCCAGCGAAGGCTGGCATCCCATTTGTCTTTTGACCATAGAAAATCCCTCGCATGACCGTTCTTTTCCTTGGCGTTGGCAACCTTCATCGCGCTGACGATGGCGTCGGCCCGTATCTGGCCGAACGTCTGGCCGCCGATCCGGCCTTTGCCCAAAACGGCATCGAAGTCCTGCCTCATAGCGGGGAGGGCGCGTCGCTGATCCATCTGTGGGAAGGTGCGAAAAAGGTCGTGATCGTGGATGCCATGAAGTCCGGACTGAAAGTCGGAGAGGTCCGCCGTTTCGACGCCGTGAAAGAAACGCTGCACTATGGCGTATTTCGCTATTCCAGCCATTTGTTCAGCCTTGCCGAAGCCGTCGAAATGTCGCGCGCGTTGGACAGCCTGCCACAGGAAATGATCGTCTATGGGATTGAAGG
>JBFWLD010000088.1:0-8022 GCA_050252315.1 Bdellovibrionales bacterium | reverse complement strand
GTATATTTTGCAATATGGCGCCGCCGATATCTTTGACCTTATCCGGAAGCGTGTTCATGGAATTCGGTACCAGCGGTTTGACGCTTTTACTCGGCGGTTTTTTGCTAATGGCGGCGTTCAATGTGGCTTCGCAGACATTGCCCTTGGTTTCGGTAACAAGATCGGGGACGCCTTCGGTCGTGGCGTTTCCGTTTTGCAGGAGCAAGCCTGTCAGTTTTTCTACTGTGCCGGAGGTGTTCAGGGAGATTTGCGGTTGGCTGAGATTTCCGGAAATGGTCATGGGCGGGATGACGCTTTCAAGTCCCAGACCTTTGGGGCGGGTGAACAGGCTCATGCCGATTCGCTCATCCGGCAGGTTGATATAGCCTTTCCCTGCGATGGTGGTTACAGGCGTGTCGATCAGCAGGCCTTTGGTATCCATCAAGCCGTCCTTGATAAGATACTGGGCCGCCATGCAATTCACGCCGGTTTTGCTGAGCGAGCTTAGACCCGGCGCGAAAAGTTGCACCAAGTTTGCGCCGATCGAGGAAAGCTGACTAGAAGAGACGGTGCCTGTATCCATCAGCAGTTTGAGGGCACCGTTGGCATGGGCTGCGAGGTCGTGGGAGGAGGATCCATGGCTGGTGAGGGTCATATCAATGTTCGTTTTGCCTGAGATTGCGGATTCCAGCCCCCCGAGCTTGAAGAATTGGGAGAGGTCCATATCTTTAGCTTTAAGCGACGTTGCGATTTGCGCGTCGTTTGTGGCGGCGTCGATGACCAGATTCACGGTGGTCGGGCTGCCTGCGACAAGGCCTTTGAGCGGGGTTAGGGCCAGCTTGCCGTTCGTCAGTTTGAAGTTGGTTTTGATTTTTTCAAAGCTGGTCAGGCCGAAGATGAGGGTGTTGATCGAAAGGTCGATATCGGCGTCGGCTGATCGGAAGGCGTCGAGCGCCAAAGGTTCGTGGCTGAAAAGCGAACCCGATGGTGCGGTCGATTGCGCGGCGGATGCGGTGGCGGTTGGCGTTGCCGAGCGGGCCGCCGCGTCGGTCGCAAAGGCAAGGTCGTCTAGGTCGAGCGTTTGGCTTTGCAACCGGCCTTTGACGGAGGGGCGAGTTTGGTTTAGCTGAACGGTCAGCGAGCCTTCCAGATCCGTATCCCCCGATTTGAGTTTGAACTGGTCCAGCGTGACCTTTTGCGCACTATCGTGCAGCGCGCCGCGAAGCTCGATTTTTCCCGGACCGTAAAGCGCGATCAGGTTGAAGGGCCAAGACGGGCCCATGATTTCTTCCAGCGCTTTGCCTTGAATATCAAGTTCGACCGGAATGCCTGCCGCCGATCCTCGAAAATGGACGTTCGAGGCGTCGGCTGCGTTCGTTAGGGATAAAAGCGGCGCGGTGTAGATGGTCAGCTTGCCTTTTTTATCTTTGATGCCGATACGGCTGTCGGCGATGGTGATTTTGTTGAGGTTCAACGCCATCGGCGCGGCGGAGGGGCTTGCAAGCAGGGGCTTGTCGGACGTCTTGGCGCTTGGTTGGGCCGACGAGTCGGGGGTGAACGTCCAATTGTTTTTGCCGTTCGGGCCGGTTTCCAACTGAAGGTCCGTGTCGGTCAGGGTGAACGCCGTAATGGAAATTTTACGCTTCAGAAGGGAACGAAGGTCTAACAGAAGATAGGCCTTGCCGATGCGGGCCATGTCTTCGCGGCTCGCCCATGACGGGTTCTTGATATAGATGTCTTCGACGGCCAGACTGATCCCGTCGGCCAGAGAGAGATGCCATGCCAGAGCGCCTGTGAAGTTGATCGTTCTGCCGGTTTTTTGCTGGATGAGATCGCTGAGTTTGTCGCGCGCGCTGTCAATGTTGAATGAGGAGAGCAGCCATCCCGTGCCTGCGGCCAACAGGAGGAGTACGAGAAGTGTCAGCGTCAGGAGGGGATGCGATTTTCTGGCACGGCGAAATTTTGGCGTTTGGCGTTTTTTCATCATAATCCGGTTAACTCTTTTTTCTGTGGCGTTACAGAGTCTCTGGCGTTACAGAGTGTCGAAGTCGCTTTTCGCTTTTTCGCTGAAGCCCAGTGCCCGCCATGTTTGTTGCAGGCGCGGCCCTAAGGGCGCGGTGACGTCAATCATCCCTTTGCGCGGATGCGGTATGATGAGCTGTCTGGCGTGTAGATGCAACCCGCTTCCAAGGTTTAAATTCGACAAATCTATCGGGGCTTCGTCGGTCGTTTGGTAAAGCGGATCGCCCCAGATCGGCGTGCCGATATGCGCCATATGCACGCGTAACTGGTGGGTGCGGCCCGTCAGCGGCCACAGCGCGACAAAAGCCGCTTGGCCCGGCAGGGAGTCGAGCACTTGATAGAGCGACAAGGCCCGTTTGGCAGAGTCGTTTTCCCGTTCATCCTGAGGGTCGGCAACGGCCATGATTTGCCCTTTTTTAAGCAGGGGAGCGTCGATTCGGCCCTCGGGCGGGTTCGGCACGCCTGAGGTTAGCGCCCAATAGATTTTTTGCGTCGTGCGCTCGCGGAAGGCTGCTGTCAGGCGCGAGGCCGCAAAGTCATTGCGCGCAATCAGCAAAACTCCGCTGGTTTCCCGGTCCAGCCGGTGGACCAATTTGGGCCGGGTTTCGCCGTCCCGGCTGAACACCATCAGGCTGTCGTCCAGATTTTCTTTCAGGCCTGTGCCACCTTGAACGGCCAAACCTGCCGGCTTGTTGATCGCTACCACAT
The DNA here is from genome assembly GCA_050252315.1 of Bdellovibrionales bacterium. Lineage (GTDB taxonomy): Bacteria > Pseudomonadota > Alphaproteobacteria > UBA9219 > UBA9219 > UBA8914. The sequence goes on along the minus strand of JBFWLD010000088.1, from coordinate 5,313 downwards.
CATCGTCTTCATAGAGAATCAGGCTTTTGAGTTTGCCTTCGTTCCGGACCGGCTTTTTGCCCGCTTTCTCTTGTTTGGTTAATGCCGGGTCCGAAAAAAGCTGGGGCGGTAGGCGCAGTTTTTGCCCTTCTTCCAGCCGAGCCGATGATTCGCACCGCTTTCCGTCCAGCCGGACTTGTCCCGTGCGGAGCCATTTTTGAAGCTGTCCGTGCGTAATTTGCGGGAAATGCCGCTTAAACCACCGGTCCAGACGGATACCCGCTTCATCCGTTTGGACGATTCCCTCGGCCTTGTCGCCGCGGGTGCGGGCTGTGGATTCGTTCGTTGTCTTCATGGTTTTTGTTGTCATTTTGATGGCGCCTGTTTATCTTCTTTTCTGACTGTGACCCATTGGACACAAGATTTTCGTCTTGAAGTTCTTGTTATCAAGAGGTTAACAATTTACAGTGTAAACGAATCGTAATCAGAGTGCTTGGAATTTCTGCTGGTTGCCTTTAAACATACTATGTTTAAAAAGAGGCGGTTCCCCAAACCGCTTTTAACCGTGCAAGGGTGTCAAAGGTGTAACGTGATACAAACGAAGGGATTTGCGATGATCCGCAAAATTGTAATGGCCTCCCTCTTGGCCGCTGTTCTTTCTGTTGGTTCGCCTGCGTGGGCTGCCATCGGGAATATGAATGTCCGCAGCAACTTCAACAGGCCCCATGCACCGATCCCGCTTGTTGACGATTCTTCCTCGGATCAGGGCAGCGAAACGGAAGCTCCTTCCGATGCGCCGATGCCGGAGGAACTTCCTTCGACCCTTCCTATGGGGGCCGGGCCAAATGATGCCTTGGCCGGATTCGGACCTTCAAGCGGTACGATGGTCGGGAACCGCGCTCTTGAGCTTCGCGACGATGTGCTGCGTTTGCGCTCCTCCGTTAATTTGAATGCCAGCGAGTTTTCTTTGCTGCGCGCTAATGGTGCCGCAGGTGCGGTTCAATATCACAGCACGGTCGCTGCTATTACCGCTCGTTTGCAGAATGGGACGACGCGGGGCAATCCGATCCTCCTGCGCCAGTGGGAAGAAGCCGAGGCCAGCCTGAACGAAGTTACCAATTCTCTTAATCGTCTGAATGCGTTGCAGACTTCTGTCGCTGCGGATGCTTCGCTGACGTCGTATATGTTGGAATCTATTCAGGCCGCGTTCCTTTTGTCCGGCGCTGTTGATGAAGATCACGATCAGCTCAAGCTGTTGCGCGACGAAGTGAGCCGTATGGTGGTTCAGCTTGACTATCTGCGCAATCAGGTTGCTGATGATATTCAACGGCAGACAACCTATCTGACAACGGAACGGTCCAACCTACAGGCCTTGGCTTTCGCCATTACGCGCGGCGAGCTTTTGGGAAGCAGCATGGCGAACCGTCCGGTCATCGTCAACCCGTCGCCCGTGCTTTCCTTGCCGCAGGCCGGGCAACAGATGTCGATGTCGCCCGCCGGATATGCGCCGACTCCGATGGCTTCTCCGGCGGCCCCCGTTACGGCGGGTCGTGTCGGGCCTGCCCCGATGTCGCCGCGCGAATATATGGCTGAACGTGGGGAAGGGCCTCCGGTAGGAGGAGACATCGACGCAGCCGTGGCGCCCACAGCAGGGCGCCTTTTGGTTTTGATCCGCTTCAATCAGCCTAACGTCGAATATGAGCAACAACTTTCCAGCGCCGTTAGCACCGCCTTGCAACGTCGTCCCGATACCGAGTTTTCTGTTGTCGCTGTAACCCCGATGAACGGTGATCCGGCGGAAATCGCCTCGGAGCAGGAGTTGGCTAGCCGTAATGCCGAAACCGTCAAGCGTGCTTTGGTTCAGCTTGGCTTGGCGCCGTCTCGAATCCTGATGGCTTCGACCCAGACGCCGGATGCCAAGACCGCAGAGGTTCACGTTTACGTTCGGTAAGCGATTCGCTCAGAAAGGTTTTTGGGACGGTGCGCGGCATTGGCTTCGCACCGTCTTTTTTTTCTGCCGGGAGGGGGCGATTACGGGGGCGAGGTTGATTGCGGGGTCAGGCTGACATCGCTGAAAAGGATTTGATCCATGACGCCTGAGGGTAACAGGATTTCCGCCTCTTCAACATAGGTGCCGCCTTTGGCGGCAAGGCGTTGGAAGATGCGTTTTTGCTCTGTTTTTGAACGCGGGGTTAGGGTTACCTGCCATTTTTGCGCCGTGCCCTTGCGGTGGATTATGAAATCTTTTTCCAGCTTCTCCCACCGTCCCGACAGCGCCCACAGGAGTTTTTGCTGGACTGTTCTCAAAAAAGGTTGCTGGTCTAGGCCGATTTTAAAAAGAGGGGTGGCGCCGATGCTTTGCGTTAGGCCCTCTTGGTCGATCCGCGTTGTTGTCTGCATCGGCTTTTTTATTTGCCACAGAATGTTGCCGTTTGATTCGACCTGAAACCTCCCTTGGGTCAGAAGCGGCTTGGTAAAGCCTTGGATCGGATGCATGTGCACAAAAGATCCGGATAAGTTTTGGGTCGGTTTGAGCACAATGCATGGCATGCAGTCGGCGGCTCGGGCGGGCGCGACGGCGAGGCTTGCTGCGAGCAGGAGGCTTGCCGCTGTTCGTGTGGTTAGCCTTAGAAGAAGTTTTGGGAACTCTTTTCGAGGGGCGTGGCGCAACGGGGCTGTCGCGGCAGGCCCATGCAGCGGCGCAGAAAAGAGACAATGAGCCAACGTCGAGGGTGTTATCATGATCCGATTCTAGAGCCTTTTTTGAAAAGGTTGACGCCCTTTCTATTGCTGCCGAGCAGATTCACGCGTTTAGGTCGTCGTCTAAGGACGCCAATCTAATCACGATCTGCTCTAGGCGTGATAGATGATAATGCGGCCTCTCTTTAGGTGATCTTTTTTTATGGCAACAGTATGGCCTCGCTGGTGTTTTTCGCGCTGTTTGTGCCCCTTCACCTTATTGAGTCCTGACCCTAATCGTGCCACAATTCGCGTGCTAGATTCGCTCGTGCGAGTCTTTCGCCTACTATATATTTGTGTTTTTAACGAAAAGGAACTGACATGACGAAAATGCTTCGTGTAGCTGCGTTTGCTTTGGTTTTGGGGGCGTTGGCCGTTCCCGCAATCGCTGCTGACAAGGCGTCTTCCAAGGAAGACGTTGTCGTTGCGCGTGTTGACGGCAAACCTATTATGCGCTCCGAGGTTGTGCGCGAGCTTCAATCTATGGGCTCTCAGGCTGCTAACTTGCCGCCTCAGCTTCTTTATCCTCAGCTTTTGGAAAAGGCTATCGTGACGAAGATGCTTTCCACCAAGGGGTATGCCGAAGGGCTCCAGAAAGATCCCGAAGTCACCCAACGCGTCAAGGATGCTGAGGCTTCTATTGTCGCCGATGCCTATATCCGCAAGGCTGTGACTCCTAAGATTACGGAGGCTAAGGTGAAGGCTCGGTATGATGAGCTGTCCAAAAAGTTCAAGCCCGAAGATGAAGTTCGTGCGCGCCACATTTTGGTGCCGACCGAAAAGGAAGCTAAGGAGCTTTTGAAGGAGATCAAGGGCGGCGCTGATTTTGCTAAGCTGGCTTCTGAGAAGTCTAAGGACAGCGGCTCGGCCAAGCAGGGCGGCGATCTGGGCTACTTCCCTCGTAGCGCCATGGTTAAGCCGTTCGCTCAGGCTGCTTTTGCCATGAAGACCGGCGAGATTTCCGACAAGCCCGTCAAGACCGATTTCGGCTATCACATCATCAAGGTTGAAGATCGTCGTAAATCTTCCCCTCCGCCTTTGGATGAGGTCAAGGATCAGATCCGCAATCAGGTCGGTCAGGAGATGGTCGGCAAGATGATTAAGGAGATGGAGAGCAATGCTAAAGTCGAACGCTTTGACTTTGACGGTAAGCCCATGAAGGAAAAGGCTGCTTCGAAGAAATAAGCTTCGTTAGGCGTAAAGAAAAAGCCCGACCGGTTGGTCGGGCTTTTTTTGTTGGGATTGGCTTAATGGTTTTGTAGCTTAAGCTCGACGTGGCCATAGGGTTTATCCGAAAGCATTCCACGGTCTAGAGTTTCTTTCGAAGTTTGAAGGATGTAGCCCTGTATAATAGGGTCTTTGCACTGGGAAGCAGTTGCGTTTATTTGCTTCGGGACATCGATGGTCTCTGCCTTTATCGCAAGAGGGTTTGTGAAAGCTTCTTTCACGCGATCCCATCCTACGGAAAACATATCTTTGATTTTTCTTGCAAAGACTTGGTGCGGGGAGGGATCTTTACCCGTTTTAACGATTTGTTCGGCTTGATCTAGCGTGGCGTAGAACCCTTGCTTTTCGGCGGCATCGTGCAGCTCTATTACTGTATCGGCGATACGTTTCTTCAGAGGCTTTTTTCCTGTTTCAAAATCAATGAGTGTCGAAGCGGCTGTATAGGCCAACGGGGTATGGCCCTTCATTTGAGTAATGATGACAATTTCTCCGCTATTATCCAGATGTGCAGAGCCGACTTGGGTTCGGCCCTTGGGGTCCTTTTTAATAACCATGCTGTCAACAGCAACCCGATCGCCTCTATTCGTAAAGGTTAGGACCATGCTGTAGCAGTTTCCATTTGGATCACAAGCTGGGGGCGCTGTTACGCGCACATAGTTTTTCAAGTCTGCCGTGACCTTCATGTTGTCTCCGAACACCGTTCGTGCGGATGCGTAATAGAGGAAAGATGCATTTCTTTCTATGCAGGTTTGGTAGTGGGCATTCATCTTATCTGCGGCTTTAGCTAGGGCACATCCATACTTGATAGCCGGAGAGGCTGGCGGGGTAAAGTTGGAGAAGGCATGGCTTAGCGTCGGGAAAACGGTTTGGGCAAGAATGGCAGTGCTTAGGACGAGGGGTTTAAAAGAGGAGGACATAAAATTTCCTTTCAGTGTGTGCTTGTGTGGTTTGGTTAGTGGGCTAGGGTTGGGTAGTGATTTGGTTTCCACCCGTTCGATTTTGTTAGGCAAGCCTCGTAATTGTCGGCCATTTGTGTGACGTAGGAGGCCAGAAGGAGCGTTTTTTCACTGTTCCCTTCCGTGCAGGAAAGACTGCTTGCCTTTCTTGGTCCGGGGCCGACTTTGGAATTTAGGGTGCATTCGTCGGCGGCGTCGGTCATGGAATGTCCGTTCAGTGAGATGAAATGTTCGTAGCTCGCCGTAACGATTGTGTTGCCGTTCGTAGGGTTTGTCGTAATTCGCGCGTTATAGTCTGCGCCGTTCGGGCCGATCCAGCGACCGATAACGCCGTTTGTCGTCGCGTCCCATGTGGGGCTGGTGGTGGTTCCTTTCGGCATGACTTCGCGGATAGCCGTGTCGGCGCAGACCG
>JBFWLD010000087.1:0-8040 GCA_050252315.1 Bdellovibrionales bacterium | reverse complement strand
TTTTCGAGAAAAAGGCTCATATCCGAAACTGAGGCGGGTGGCATTATCGAAAGTAAAACAGTTAGTTGTTGTTTCTGTTGAACACGTTACGTTTCCGGCCTGAGCCGTAGTCCGACCTTCATTGAGCTGTGCCAAGCAAGCCAGCGCATCCGCCGCATTCATCAGGTCAACAGGATCTTTTCCCTGCGCTAAAGAAGTTGCTGGTAAGATCAAAGAGCCCGTGACCAAGATAGCGGGAACAAATTTTAAACTCATTTCAAAATCCTTTGGTGAAAAGTTTAAGCCTATAGATAACATTCTGACCGCGACCGTATCATGGTCAATGCGATCTTAAAAGATGCGAAAGCATTTTTTGGGGGGAAAAATAAACGAGTGTTAAGTCGTTAACCTTAACTCGACTTACTTTTCCCGCGCCACAGCCCGCCAGCCAATATCGCGGCGGCAGAACCCGTCGTCCCACCTAACTTTATCGACGGTTTCATAGGCCTTCTTTTGCGCCAGCGTAATGGAAGAAGCCCATCCGGTCACGCCCAGCACGCGGCCTCCGTTAGCGACCAACTCGCCCTTGTCGTTGCGGGCGGTGCCTGCGTGGAACACAACGCCGTCCTCAATCTTGTCGGCCTCTTTAAGGTCGATCACCGTTCCTTTTTGGTACGCGCCGGGATAGCCCTTGGCGGCCATCACCACGCATAGCGCTGCATAATCATGCCAGTGCAGTTCAATCCCGCTAAGCAACCCGCGAGCCGAGGCGTAAAGCGCGGCCAGCAGGTCGGACTTTAAGCGCGGCAGCATGGCCTGCGTTTCCGGATCGCCAAAGCGGCAGTTATATTCGATCAGCTTGGGGCCGTCCTTGGTAATCATCAGCCCGGCAAAGAAGATGCCGGTAAAGGGGCAGCCTTCGCTTTGCATGCCTTTGACGGTGGGAAGAATAATCTCTTTCATCACGCGTTCGCGCATCGCCTCGTCAATCACCGGCGCAGGCGAATACGCGCCCATGCCGCCGGTGTTGGGGCCTTTGTCGCCGTCGTAAACCGCCTTGTGATCCTGCGCAGAGGCAAAGTAAAGCGCATCCCTACCGTCGCACAGCGCAAAGAAGCTGGCTTCCTCGCCGGTCATAAATTCTTCAACAACGATCTCGGCGCCAGCCTCGCCGAACGCGCCGCCGACCATGGCTTCATCAATAGCGGCCATGGCTTCGTCGAGCGTCTGCGCAATGGTCACGCCCTTACCGGCAGCCAGCCCATCCGCTTTAATGACGATGGGCGCGCCTTGCGCCGAGACATACGCCTTAGCCTTTTGCGGATCGGCAAAGCGTTCATAGGCCGCCGTCGGAATGTTGTATTTCTTGCAAAGATCCTTCATGAAACCCTTGGAAGACTCCAACCGGGCGGCAGCCTTGCTCGGCCCGAAACAGCAAACACCGGCAGCACGCAAATCGTCGGCCAATCCGTTCGCCAAAGGAATTTCCGGCCCGATCATGACAAAGTCGATGTCGTGTTCTTTGCAGGCGGCGACAATTTTATCGTTTTCGTCAACCTTGAGGGGCAAACAGGTTGCCACGCTTTCAATCCCCGGATTGCCGGGTGCGCAGAAAAGTTTTTCGCAAAGAGGCGACTGAGCAAACGAGCGGCACAAAGCATGTTCACGACCGCCGGAGCCAATAACTAAAACTTTCATTTTTCTTCCCTCGCTTTTTCATGGCAGGCAGGCTATAGAAAAAACATGCCCAAAATTACGTCGAAATCCCCTGAAGGGGACCTTTTTACCCCCAAACTTATAGACTCCCCGCGCAAGGGAGGCAATGCCCCGGAATTCACGGTTTCCGATTTGTCGCGCCAGCTCAAGCGGATGGTCGAGGATGGCTTTGCCCATGTCCGTGTACGCGGCGAAATTGGCGAGTGCAAATTGCACTCCAGCGGCCATTTATACCTGTCCTTAAAGGACGAAAACGCCGTCTTGGCGGCGGTTTGCTGGCGTGGCCAAGTCTCTCGGCTTGGCCTTCGCCCTGCAACGGGCATGGATGTCGTGTGCACGGGAAAATTAACCACCTATATGGGGCAGTCCAAGTACCAGCTAGTGGTAGAAGGGATGGCGCTGGCGGGCGAGGGAGCCTTGCTCAAAATGCTCGAAGAGCGCCGCCGTAAACTGGCCGCCGAAGGCCTGTTCGACGAAAGCCGTAAAAAACCGTTGCCCTTTTTGCCGCAGGTGATTGGCGTGGTGACCTCGCCGACGGGCGCGGTTATTCGCGATATTCTGCACCGGCTGGCGGATCGGTTTCCACGTCCGGTGTTGCTCTGGCCCGTGCCGGTGCAGGGCGAGGGCGCGTCCGCCAAAATCGCCGCTGCCATTCGCGGATTCAATGCGCTTGACCCCAATGGAGCAACCCCACGACCGGATGTGCTGATCGTCGCGCGCGGCGGCGGATCGCTGGAAGATTTGATGCCGTTTAACGAGGAAGAGGTCGTCCGCGCCGTGGCCGAAAGCGCCATCCCCGTGATTTCCGCGGTGGGGCATGAAACGGATACGACCTTGGTCGATTATGCTTCCGATCTTCGTGCGCCGACACCGACGGGTGCGGCGGAAAAAGCGGTCCCTGTCCGTGACGAGCTTTTAACGAACGTCGGCCAAACCGGCTTACGGCTAGAGGCCGCGATCCGCCGCGCGATCCGTGACCGCAAAGACCGCCTGTCGCTGATGGATCGAGCGCTTGGCGATCCGATGCGAGCGCTCCAACCCTTGATGCAGCGTTTCGATCATGTGACCGAGCGCCTGCACACGGCCCGCACCACTTATTTCGAACGGCTGCGCAGCCGGTTAAGCGAAACCGCCGCGCGTCTTCGTCACCCGCGCGATCTGGTGCGCCTGTCCGAGCAGCGGATGCAGAGCCTTTCGCAAAGGCTGCAAGCCGCAGGCCGTACCCAAACGTTGCAAGCCGAAAAAAGGCTAGAGCGTCTGGGCGTGATGCTTGAAGCCCTGTCGCCGCGGGCCGTTCTGGGGCGCGGCTACGGCCTGATTTATGACGAAAATAACCATGTGCTGACCAGCGCGACCGAATTGAAGCCAGCCTCCCGAATCCGTCTTGAGCTTCATGACGGGTCCTGCCACGCGACGGTGGATAAGGCTGAATAAAAACAGGCTGTTATAAAGTTAAACGCATTTTTACTATCAAAAGAACGAACTTGATAGTAATTCACCCCAGTTGCTTTTTACCTTTATTTTCATGTAGAATAAGCCCTTCAAAAAGCCCTTTATTTTAAAAAGTTCACCCGAGGATTAAAATGTCGGACCAGCCAACCCAACCCGAAAATAAACCGGTTACGCATCCTTACCAAGATCGACTACACGAGATAGCCTCGGATGCGGCCTATTGGGCAGGTCAAGCCAAACCGCATGTAAAAGCTGCGGGTAAGGATGTTGGGTATTGGTCGCTTCAAGGCCTTAAGAATTTGCCCGAGTTCCTTAAATACCCCGGTGTCGGGTTTGGGATTACCATACTTGCTCTTGTTGGGTGGACCTATTCCGATGAAATCAAGCAAGCGGTCGTTGATTTTTGGACTCCGATCCAAGCGGCGGCGGTGAAGGGTATTTCTGTGGTGCCGGTTGTTTTGGGTGTCGCTGCCGCTACATATGTTGGTTGCCGCGTTTATAATAAGAAGAATGAGGCTGCCCTTAAAGAAGTGGTTGCCGCTGCTGCCGAGACGTTAACGCCCGACACGCGGTTTCGTCTGACAAGCCGCGCGTTCAGAGCCAAGGGGCTAGAGGCCCAAGATGCCGGTGACACGACGAAGGCTGCCTATCATTTCCTGCGAGCCCATGCAGCAGACCCTAAGAATAGACGCGCGCGTTTATCGTTGTGGGCCTTTGAGCAGATGCACCCTAAAACGGTCGCAGAGCAGCGTAAGCTTCTGCCGATTGTTCAAGACGAACAGGATCCGACGAGAACACATCGGAACCATAAATATTATTGGCAGCTAGAAGCACTCTATCTAGAGCAAAGGCTCCAAGGCAAAAAAAAGAGCACCACGCCTGTTCAAGCCCCCCCTCCGGCAGATAAGGAGGAACGGCGTTTATCTCAAGCTGACGCCGGGGCAAGACGCGGGCCGAGCGCGCCTCCGCCTGAACGGACGTATCAAGAGCCGTGGAATCGTAACCAGCCATCGACTCGGTTACCGACTCAGCCTGTCCCCCCAGCGCAATCACCTGCGGCTCCTTCTGAGGATTCGTACCTTGGTTTATCTCGACAGGGTCGGCGGGCCGTTAGGCGCAGTCAGGACGGAACAGTCCTTGTAACGCAAGCCTATAAGCATACGGCGCAGGAGGAGGTTGTTCCGTCAAAGGCTGATCGGGTCGCTGAACAGCACCCCCGCTATGAACCGGGAACGTTCAAAGGATTATCCGGCTTCACGGGGCCTACTGACGTATCTTATGCCTATGTGCCTCCCAAGAAGCCGGAGGAGCCCCCTCAAGAGCAGGACAACAGCCGCATGGCTCAGCAGATAAGGGAGTATGTGAAAAGGAGTCGAGAACCTGCGCCTTAACCTCCAACACAAACGCCCCTGTTTCTGCGGAATCCGAGTTCTGAGTTGACCTTATTTTAAAGGACTATAAGAGTCGATTTTTCAATAAATACCGTCATGCCAGCGAAGGCTGGCATCCCATTTATTTTTCTTCGATTCTTTTCGTACCTTATTTTTTCTTATTTTTATGGCGCCATTCCCATGGTGGAAGGCGCTGACCGGCGGGCAGGGCCCACAGCCCTTGGCGCGAGTCTTTTGCCTCGTCTTCCAGTTCGATCAGCCGATCATCGACGCTATAGGCCTCATAAACCCACGCAAAGCCGCCGCGGATCATTTCCGCATTAAGGTCCTTACCACCGACAAAAACATGGGCGACGGATCGGCCATAAGCATCCGTGGTAGCAATTTGGGCAACGGCATCGCGACCCATGGCCATGGCGTTTAACGCTTGGAGCGACTCTTCCCCAAAGGGTTGTTTTCTCTCCGGCGCATCAATCTCCGCCATACGGATACGCACTTTTTGCCCATTCGGGGACAGCATATCCAGCGTATCGCCATCCACGACATGAATGACACGGCCAGAAAACGCGGCGGTCGTCGGCGTGATATAATGGTGCGTGGTAAGAAGGCTCAGCCCCAAAAGACCAGCCAGAAAAACCACCTGCACCGCTTGTTTGGGCGAGATTTTGAACGGCGTTCCGCGCGTCGGAAAAAGGATTTTCAAAATCGAAGAGAAAAGGGAGGCGGACCGTCTGCGCATCATTTCCCCTTTTTATCCATCGCGTCGCCTACAAGCGCAAGGAGCTTGGCTTCATCGTTCGCCTCTAAAACAAGCTCAACGGTCAGAACCCCCACCTTTTGGCGGTCCTTGGGGGAAAGACGCACCAAATCTTTAGCGGTGGTAATCAGGCTCAACCCCTTTTTTTCGGCCTCTCGAACAAGCCGTTCAATGTCGCGCGTGCGATAGGCGTAGTGATCGGGGAAATCGCGCGTCGCTTCAACATTCAGCCCGGCTTGGCAGCAGGACTCATAAAATTTCGATGGCCGCCCGATGCCTGCAAAAGCCAGTACGCGAGGGTGCGATAAAAAGGAAGGGGAAAGGCTGGGCCGTAAAAAGCCGCGATAGACCGGTTTGTCCAAGCCATCCAGAGCCTTGGTTTTTTTGTCGCCAATCAAGACCACAGCGGCCACGCGCGGCAAGGCGTCTTCCTTTTTTTCGCGGAGCGGCCCGGCGGGGATCACTCGTTCATTGCCAAAGCCCGCGCCGGCATCAACGACAAGCAAGGTCAGGTCTGGCAAAATCGTGGGATTTTGCATCCCGTCATCCATCAGGATCAGCGCGCATTCCTTTTCCGCCTCGCGCACGGCGGCGGCGCGATCGCACCCGATCCAACATGGACCCGCTTGCGCTAATAACAAGGCCTCATCTCCAACTTGCGCCGCCGTATGTTTTGTCGGATCGACGCGGAGCGGCCCTTTTTCCCGGCCGCCATAACCGCGCGTGACAAATCCGATTTTGCCTTCGGGATAGGCAAGCGCCAACTTTTTGTAAAGCGCGAGGCAAGTTGGTGTTTTTCCGGCTCCGCCCGCCACGATGTTGCCGATACAGATCAGGGTTGCGTTGGTGCGGTAAGGCGACGTCAACGCGCGGCGCAGCTTTCCGGCCAGTCCGTATAAAAAGCCGAAAGGCGCAAGCAGCGCCGCCAGAGCGCCGGGCGGCTCATACCAAAAAGCGGGGGCCTTCACGCTTCGGCTCCGGAGTGAAAATAAGGGGTGATGAGGCGCATGGTTTCATCCAGTATTTTGTGTTTTTCCTGCGCCCATACTTGCGCTTTGTTTTCCAGCTCTTCGGTTTCGTGCGGCGCGGCGATCAGCCGGTGCAACGTTTGGGCCAACTCGCTTTCGTCACTGACCTGAAGGGCCGCGCCGTGGGCCAGCATATCATCGGCCATGATGGCGAAATTGTCCATCTTCGGCCCAAAAAGAACGGCGCAACGCAGCAATGCCGGTTCAATCGGATTATGACCACCCCAAGTGAAGGAACCGGCCAAACAACACAAACGACACAAACGGTAAAACAAACCCAGCTCGCCCATCGTGTCGGCCAGATAGATTTCGGTGTCTCTGTCCGGCTTTTTCCCTGTGGAGCGCCGAGAAAACCGCAGCTTTTCCTTCTCCAGCAAGGCCGCGATTTCCTCTCCACGCGCCGGGTGGCGCGGCACGAGGATGCTCAGCAAATCCGGCCATGTTTGCCGTAGTTTTTGGTGAACGCGTACGGCGATTTCATCCTCGCCCGGATGGGTCGAGGCCATCAGCCAAACGGGGCGACCTTCGATGGTTTGTTTCAGCGCGGCCAGTTCCTCCATGTCGCAGGGCAAAGGATCGGCAGCGAATTTCAGATTTCCGATCGCCTGCACATTGGCCATGCCCAGCGCGGCAAAACGGTTGCGTTCCGCGCCGGTTTGCGTCAGCCCCAAAACGAATGCGCCTAACATCCGCTTGATCCCGCCTTTGAGGAAACGCCAGCGTTGATAGGATTTCTCGGACATCCGCCCGTTCAGAAGGATCGCCGGAATTTTCCGTTCCAAAAGCGAGGAAAGCATGTTGGGCCACAGTTCGGATTCAACCCACAGCACGAGATCGGGACGCCAGTGATTCAAGAAACGCGAAACATAGGCCCAGCGATCGACCGGGACATAGTGGTGAATGGTGCGGGCAGGCAGCCTGCCTTTGACGATAGAGGCCGACGTGACGGTTCCGGTGGTCAAAAGGATCGACCAGTCGGGAAAGCGCAGACTGATTTGATCCAGAACGGCAAGAACGGAAAGAACCTCGCCGACGCTGGCAGCATGGCACCAGACGAGCTTGCCATCGGGGCGAGCCTCACTTGCCCAGCCCAGCCTTTCTTGAAACCGCCGTGCATCCTCCTTGCCATGAGCCTTACGAAACCGCAGGTACAAAGAAATTAGCGGGGCCGCGAGGCTGGTGAGCAGGCGATAAAAGGACGTCATGGAGAAAGGGAGTTACTTCGCCGTAGGCGTAGCGGCTGCCGTAGCCGTCGTCTTAGCCTCTTGCGAAACGCGTTGGCGCATCAAGTCGAGCAAAGCCGCAAAATCCCCGCCGTTGCGTTGGATTACGGACGAAAATTCCTGCCGTTGCGTTACGCTCATGCTGATGCCTTCCACGACAACGTCGATAATGCCCATTTTGCCGTTTTTGGTGCGCACGCGCCATGCGACCGTGGTCGGGGCCGAGCCGTCGGGGTGGGTGATGTCGCTGTTGACGATCGTATCCTTTTCGGATTCGGGAATAGAAGATTGCACCTTAAACCCTTCGCCGGTGTAAAGAGAAAAACGATCGGAATAGGTTTTGATAACCAGCCGTTCGAACAGCTTCATATATTCCTCACGTTGTTCGGCAGAGGCCAAAGCCCAGCTCCGTCCGATAACAAAACGTCCAATGGTTTTTAAAGCAAATCCCCCGCGGAGCAAGTCCCAAAATTTTTCTAGATGCAGTTCCGGGG
>JBFWLD010000086.1:0-8061 GCA_050252315.1 Bdellovibrionales bacterium | reverse complement strand
TGAAAGACGCCTTGAAAAAAGCGATGCTGGCGAAAGAGGAAAAAACGGTCGGCACGATTCGAATGATTATGGCCAAGCTCAAGGATCAGGACATCGCCGCGCGCCCTTCCGGTAACACGGACGGCATTAACGACGATCAGATCAAAGCCATGATGCAAGGGATGATTAAGCAGCGCCGCGAGTCGATAGAGCTTTATAAAAAAGGCAATCGGCAAGATCTCGTAGATCAGGAAAGCGCCGAGATCACCGTGATCGAAACCTTCCTGCCCGCCCAGATGGACGAGCCCGCGATCAAAGAGGCCGTCACCAAGGCCATCGCCGCAGCCGGAGCAACCACCATCAAAGACATGGGCAAGGTGATGGGCGAGCTGAAAAAGGCCTACACAGGACAAATGGACTTCGCCAAAGCCGGAGCCATGGTTAAAAGCGCCCTTGCGGGATAGCCCAGCCCCTAGCTGTTAGATGCATTTTCGAAACGCGGGCCACGGTTTTGGAGCGATTCAACCAGAGCGCCGATCATCGGTTCCACAGGCGCGTCAGCCCAACGAAGTTTCTGTACATCCATACATTCAAAAAGCGGTTTTCCAACAGCCTGACAACGCCCCTTGACGTAGTCCGTATTAAAAACGGTAAGGTTATTCTGGTTTAATACAAGCTTCAAACAACAAGGCTGCGTCACGATGCGGCTATTGTCTGCGAGTCGGTGATGCTCTCGCACCACCAAAGAGCTGCTTTGGGTTCCGTTTTGTTGATCTTCGCCTTTCCAATAAGTGTCGAAACGTTTCGCATCATAGGTAACCTTACCGTTTCCGGCATTAAAGGAACCAAGCAACGTATCGACGAGTATAAATAACTCATTGACGACAGTTTGGGCGTCCATCTTGACTTGATCTTCATGAATCTTCCGAATCCGCCGAGCTTCAGCCTTAAATTCCTTCGTTGCGGTAGTATTCAAAGAATCGTAATTCATAATGAATCCTCTTATATTCATAATTAATCCTCTTATATTCATAATAATATCCCCTTATTTGGAGTGATTGAATATTAAAATCATTATATAATGGACAATATGGAGTATAGCTACAAAACTATTGGTTAATCCGTCAAAAACTACCTTAACCGCATTATCAGTTCATTTTTGCTACTACATCCTGTAAAATCCGCGGCTTGAAAAACAGGAACCCTTTTTAATGCCCACCTTCCCCCCTGCCTTGCTCGACGAAATACGCGAACGCCTAACGCTGTCCGAAGTCATAGGCAGGCACATGCGCCTGACCCGCGCAGGGCGCGAGTTCAAAGGCTGCTGCCCGTTCCACCATGAAAAAACGCCCAGCTTTACGGTTAATGACGAAAAAAAGTTCTACCATTGCTTTGGGTGTGGGGCGCACGGGGACGTCATCGGCTTTACGATGCGCAACGGGGGGATGAGCTTTCCGGAGGCGGTCGAAACCTTGGCGCGTGAAGCGGGGCTGAGCATCCCGAAAGACACCCCGATTCAGCGTGAGCAGTTCGATCGTCAAAAACGCCTACTCCAACTGTTGGAACGCGCGACTGTCTTTTTTGAAGAGCAGTTGCATCTTCCGGCAGGACGTGAAGGCCGCGCCTATTTTCTCAATCGCGGCTTGTCGGACGAAGCGCAAAAACGGTTTCGGCTTGGCTATGCGCCCTCAGATGCGCAAGCCCTGATCCGCTCGCTTCAATCCCAAGGCTTCACGCCGCAAGAAATGTTGGATGTTGGGCTAATTAAAAAATCGCCGGACCGCCCCGACACTTACAGCTTTTTCAGGAACCGAGTCATGTTCCCCGTCAGCGACCGGCGCGGCCAACCCATCGCATTCGGCGGGCGCGTAATGGGCGACGGCGAGCCTAAATATCTAAACTCGCCGGACCACGAGTTGTTTCATAAGGGCAAGTTGCTCTACGGCCTTTCCCGAGCCCGCGCAGCCCTCCAGCAAGGCCAACCGCTGATCGTCGTTGAAGGCTATATGGATGTTATCGCCTTGGTCGAGGCTGGTTTTATCGGCGCCGTGGCCCCGCTCGGCACGGCTCTGACCGAAGACCAACTGGCCCTATTGTGGAAACTGCTCCCGTCCATGGACCTTCGCGATACCACACGCGATTACAGCCCAATCCTCTGCTTCGACGGTGACAATGCAGGGCTTCGCGCCGCAGCCAGAGCCGTGGATCGCGCCCTGCCCCTTCTCAGCGCCGCGCAAACCGTCCGCGTGGCCTATCTGCCTGCTGGGGAAGATCCGGACAGCCTGCTGCAAAAATCCGGAAAATCCGCGATCCAAAATATCCTCGACCACGCCAAACCCATGATCGACGTCATCTGGGACCTGACGCTTTCAGGCCGACGCCTTCAAACGCCGGAAGAGCGCGCCACAGCCCAACGCAGCCTACGCAAAAAAATTGCAGCCATACGGGATGACACGTTGCGTTCGTTTTATCAGGACGAAATCAATAAACGCTTGGCCGAACTTTTTAGCTGGAAGCCCCGAAACACTGACGATTTTCAGCGTCGATCCGGAGCCCTAAAAACGAATCACCCGAACCGAAGAGCGCTCCCCCCACTAGCCCATCCCCGGCGTCACCCCTCGGATGGCCAGCGCTTGTTCGAAAAAGTACTTTTGGCGCTTATGGTTAATCACCCTAATCTTTTCAATGAGTTCGGGGAAGAAATCGCAACAATCGGGTTCACATCGCCTGATTTAGAGCTTTTGCGGCAACAATTGATCGAGCTTTATGCAAACGATTCGCATGAAACTCTTGACGTGGAGGCACTTTATCGCCATTTCTCTGGGGGGGATGCGGCAAACAGCTTGCACAAAGGTTTGACGGAAGTGCTTTCTGAATCAACGTATATGCATGCTGGGTTTGCGCGTCCAAATCGCCCGCTGGAGCAGGCACGACAGGGTTGGAAAGCCATCTGGAACAATTATTTGCAACAACAGCTTCATGCCGATCTTCAAGCTGCCAATCGCCTTTGGCACGAGGATCCGTCCGATGCGAACCTAACGCGACTGATGTCGCTCAGGGCGCAGATGGAAAGCTTGGTGAACGAGTCTGAAGCGCAAGACGGTGAAAAATACTGAAGCGAAACGCTCGGGACTATAAAGACAGATTGCACGGGACGAGAACAAACATGGCCACGAAAAAAACTTTGAAGCCTACAGCGGGCAAAGCCAAAGCAAAGACCAAAGAAAAAGCTAAAACCAAAACGACACCAGCCAAGGCAGCGAAGCCGACCAAAGCCAAAACCAAGGCAACGGCGACCCCAAAGGCAAAGCCTGTCCAAAAAGCGGCGGCAGCAGCAACGACAAAAAAAGCCAAGACCACCAAATCGGTCAAAACCGCTAAGCCGGTAAAGGCGACGGCAACCAAGGCAAAGGCCCAACCTAAAACCACCAAGCAAGCGGCAGCGAAGCCTAAAAAAGAAACCAAGGCTAAAGCCGAAAAGCCGACAAAGGCAACGGCATCAGCCGTGAAAAAGACGGCGAGCAAAGCTGCGCCTGCCCCGGTGCGTGAAGAAACGCCAAAGCCCGTAGCCGTCAAGGACGCCCCCAAGAAATCCGCCGCGGCTGAAACATCGAACGACGAGGAAAAGGAAGAAGCCCCGGTTATCGACACAGGCCCGGACGCCGTCAAAAAAATGATCGCGAAAGGCAAGGAACGCGGGTTCGTCACGGTTGACGAAATCAACGCTGTGTTGCCGCAGGACAAAATAAATTCCGATCTGATCGAAGACACCATGGCGATGCTCTCGGAAATGGGCATCAACGTTGTGGACGATGACGACGCAGCAACCAAAGATTCCGACGACACAGATAGCGACGACGAAGGCAAAGAAGGCAATGTCTCGGCTGAGGTCGGTCGCACAGACGATCCTGTTCGTCTGTACCTGCGCGAAATGGGCACGGTCGAGCTTTTAAGCCGCGAAGGTGAAATCGCGATTGCCAAGCGTATCGAAGCAGGTCGCGAAATGATGATCGGCGGCATTTGCGAATCCCCGCTGACCATTCAAGCCATTTTGGGTTGGCACGATGCGTTGAACGAAGGAAAAATGCTTCTTCGCGACATCATTGACCTTGAAGCCACCTACGGGGGCGGCCCGAACAACGAAGACGACATGATGGAAGAAGGCAACAATGCCGAAGATTCCGACATGGACGAAGAAAACGACGAAGATAAAAGTGACGAAGAAGGCGACAGCGAAGGCGAATACGACTCCGACAATGACGAAGAAAATCTTTCGCTATCGGTTCTTGAAGAAAAGCTGAAACCGCAGGTTATGGAGACTTTTGATCGAATTGCCTCCACCTACGCCAAGCTGTTCCGCCTGCAAACGCAACGCCACACGACTCTGCAAAAAGGCGAAGAAATCACCGCCGCGTCCAATCGTAAGTTCGAACAAATCAAGGACGAGCTTGTGGATCTGGTCCGCACGGTACGACTGAACAACCATCGCCTTGAACAGTTGGTGCAACAGCTCTACACCCTCAACCGACGCTTACTCGGTATTGAAGGACGCATCTTACGCCTTGCTGGGGATTGCGGCGTCAAGCGCGAAGACTTTTTGGCTCGTTACACTTTGCACGAGTTGGACAATGAATGGTTAGAGCCGGTCTTTAATCCGAAAGCCGAAAGCAAACTCGCTAAAGTCAAAAAAGAAGCCAAAACAGAAAAAGAAAATCCGTTTGACATCAAGGTTCCATGGGTAGCCCCGAACGTTAAGGCATGGACCAAATTCGCCGAACGCCACACGAATGAAGTCATTCGGTTACGCGCGGAGATCGCAGCCATTTGCGACGAAGCCGGATTGCCCCTCGAAGACTTCAAGCGCATCGTGATGACGGTCCAAAAAGGCGAACGGGAATCCAACCGCGCGAAAAAGGAAATGGTCGAAGCCAACCTACGTCTCGTGATTTCCATCGCCAAAAAATATACGAACCGCGGGCTTCAGTTCCTCGACCTTATTCAGGAAGGCAATATCGGCCTGATGAAAGCCGTCGAAAAATTCGAATATCGTCGCGGCTATAAATTCTCAACCTATGCTACTTGGTGGATTCGTCAGGCCATCACGCGCTCCATCGCGGATCAGGCCCGCACCATCCGCATTCCCGTCCATATGATCGAAACGATCAACAAGCTGGTTCGCACAAGCCGCCAAATGCTCCATGAAATCGGGCGCGAACCCACGCCGGAAGAGCTGGCCGAAAAACTGCACATGCCGCTTGAAAAGGTTCGTAAGGTCCTCAAAATCGCCAAAGAGCCAATCAGCCTTGAAACCCCGATCGGTGACGAAGAAGATTCACATCTCGGCGATTTCATCGAGGATAAAAACGCCGTCCAGCCGCTTGATGCCGCTATTTTGGGCAATCTGCGCGAAACGACAACCCGCGTTTTGGCCACGCTCACCGCGCGTGAAGAACGCGTGCTGCGTATGCGCTTTGGCATTGGCATGAACACGGACCACACCCTTGAAGAAGTCGGACAGCAATTTAACGTGACCCGCGAACGTATTCGCCAGATTGAGGCAAAGGCTCTGCGCAAATTGAAGCATCCTTCACGTTCGCGAAAATTACGAAGCTTTTTGGACACCTAAAAGCGCGACAGCTTTTACGTTATCCAAAAATTTTTTAAGGCATAGTGTCTAAAGGCAAAGCGACAAACGCATGTTTGATGCTCTTTTTTCTATCGACCCGTCACAGAACCGTCCGCATAAACGGCACCGCCTTCGCGCGTCCAGCGCATGGCCGATGATGCGTTCCCCTTTTGGCGGAGTCCGCCTTCAAAAAAAGCATACGTCCTCCCCTATTACTTTTTTCAGAACAGCCGGTTTCCTCCTTACGCTAGGCCTTTCCACCCTCATCGTGACCGGCAGCCTAACCAACGGATGGTCGGGAGAACCCGCCCAAAGGCCCCGACTTCACCACCGCATTCCTTTACCTGAAAGCTATCCGGCAGCCTCTAAAGGCTGGGTCAAAAAAGAACCAGCCAGCCGCATGATCGCCGTTCGACATAAAGGACGTATCCTTGCCTATGTTGGAGTGCCGGACAGCGTAGAACCCCACGAATACGGACTATTACATGCTGCCCATCCGCTACCGCACATCCCCCCCAAAGAAACCCGGATGCTGCCGATTAAAGACGATCATGGACGTATCCTAGCGTTCACGAGCGCCCCAGATATCGAACCGGATTCAGCGCCTGTTCGTCAAACCGTCATAACCATGTCCGGCCCGGCATCCATGTCAGCGCAAGACATGGCGGAACTCAAAAAAGAAGTTCACGCCAGCATGAAAAGAGCGGTCACGCTCTACAAAGCCCCTTCCTCGTCCGAGGCGCCAAAGGTTCTTATCGCCGCCAAACGAACCCGCCCCCCAGCCGCCAAGTGCCGGATTGCCCGTCCGCATCAGCCTAACCTCAATCAGATATTCTTAACGGAGCAAGAAAAGCGAGCCCATCAAAACGTTGTGACCATGGCGCATCAAATCCAAACGCTAAAAAAACTAAATAAGCCGGGAAAAGCCCTAGCCTTATTTGACTCCCTAAGCAGCTATGCCCGCTCTAACAATGTGTTTGGCACGAGCCAAGCCCGTGCATCTTGTACCTTGGCGGGCGGTTTATATCTGCAACAAGCCCAACATATTTTGACTCATAACCCCAACCGGCACGAGCGCATCAACGCCCAGTATTTACTCTCCAAAGCAGGGTATTATCTGTTGGTCGGCAATCCGGATAGCGCGTCAGGCAATCGTGACCTGTCTTATTTGAACAAAGAATTCCCGGAAATGATGAAAAAAGCTCGCCTTGCCATTCAGAAGGATAATATGTTGGGCTACTTTACCAACCGAAGCCTGAACCGCAGCACCGGGCCAAAAATTACCCAACAACGGCCCCAAAAAGCTTTCCCCATGCCGTTAATTTAACAGAACCAGAATCAATCCTCATTGGTTCAGGCGATCCCGATCCCGCGTTTGGTCTTGATCTCCGGTCTGATCCTGTTTGCGATCACGGGTCTTATCCCGATCGCCAGAGGAGGAAGACCCCGCCTGCCCCTGTTGGCCCGAAGAAGTCCCATAGGAATGTTGATAGGTATTCGTGTAGCTGTTCTGCTGCGTTTGAGAGGAGCTTGAGCTTGTAGAGGCACTCCGGCCAGAACCGCCACTACCGCCCCCATGGCCCCCCTTAGCCAAAGCTGGAGCCGCTGCCATCGTTAGAGCCAAAGCCAACACTAAAAAAAGACGACGTCGCATAGAGCCCTCCTTGTTTTAAAGGAATAGGAAAGGATTCGCATCATATCAGAAAAAAGAGGAACAGGCCCGGACTTTTTAAAAAGGAAGTGGTCGGGGCGCCGAGATTCGAACTCGGGGCCTCAAGTACCCAAAACTTGCGCGCTACCAGACTGCGCTACGCCCCGACATAAGGCTGGTCAGGGATAGCCGAAAACCGCGTAAATATCAAACAGTTTTGTCGTGATTCTTACAGCCTTTACAAGGCCATCAGGCCCATAATTCACACATTATTAATAAACTAGCCTATATACTTAATATGGATTTTTTTAATACATTGGGGTGCACAATGAAAAAGATAGCCTTACGAACCGCCGCTTATACGCTTGCAGCAGCGTTACTTTTAGGTGCCTCCCCGACGCAAGCAGCTTCCAACGGACTCGCGATACAATATGATTGGCAAGCAGCATGGGGCAGTATCTTACCAGACACCGGCATTCCTTCCGCTAACTTTAATGTTAAAAACGACATTAACCGTGCCGTACAGCAATGCGGAACCTCAACAGATTACGCGTCGATACCGGCCTATATTGTGGACTTAAACGGGGACGGTGCCTTCGACTATATTGACTCGGCCTATCCGTATTTCTATCGAGGCGTCACCGCCTCCTGTCCTCTCAGACTGTGCACGAGCGCAGATGGATGCAACATCTCCATCTATCTGCATGAAAACTACACCCAAATATTAAGCGAGTCCGAAACAGAAACAGCCAGTGCGTGCCCCGAACAACCTGAGAAAAATACAACATGCCGATCGGACTGCCCC
>JBFWLD010000085.1:0-8143 GCA_050252315.1 Bdellovibrionales bacterium | reverse complement strand
GCCGTTCGTTGATATTCCAGATTTTCCTCCTGGGCATAAATGGATAGGATTTATCAAACGGCTGAAGTGATGATGTTGAGGATAAAACGAAGTAAAGAAGGCGAAACGGGAATGGGCCTGTTTCGGGATGATGGGATAAAACGTTTGAACGTTTGTTTGTTTGAAGTTTCCGACAGGATCACATCTGATGTTGCAGATGTTATAGAGGCTGCGCTTGATCAAATCGCGATAGCCAACCATGCTCCTTCTTTTAAAGACACAGAACTTTCTGTTGTTCGTCGTAACGCGTCGGGCAAAATCCTTGCTGGTGTGACAGGCAAAACGTCTTGGAACTGGCTTTTTGTCGATACCTTATGGGTCGAGGAACCCTTGCGCGGGCAGGGTGTCGGGTCGGCTTTGATGAAGGCGGCAGAGGATGAGGCTGTCCGACGTGGCTGCGTTGGAGCGTATTTATGGACCCAGCCTTTTTATGCGCCGGGGTTTTATGCCAAAGCGGGGTATAGCCCTTTTTGCACCATCGACGATTTGCCTGTCGGGCACCAGCGGATAGGTATGATGAAGAAATTTGTAGGGGGACGTGTGTGATGGCAAGCCCCTTTGAAGTTTCCGATACGATTTCGCGTGAAGTGCATGACGCGCTTGAAAATGGCTTGACTGCGCATGTACTGGCGCAGCATGTTCCGCACCATAATTACACAGAGCTTTCCATCGTTCGTCGCAATGCCGATGGCAAAATAGTAGCTGGCTTAACGGGCGTCACTGTTTGGGGCTGGCTGCACATCGTGTATTTATGGGTTGATGAGGCTCTGCGTGGACAGGGGGTAGGGACTTCCCTTATGAAAGCGGGAGAAGATGAGGCGCGGGCGCGGGGTTGCCACTCCGTATGGGTTGAGACGGAGAGTTTTCGAACTCCCGCCTTTTATGCCAAACGCGGCTACACAGAATTTGCTCGGATGGACGATTTTCCAATCGGCCACCAGCGGATAGAATTCATGAAGCGTCTAGCAGCATGAAGGCTGCCGGTCATGGGGATCGGCAGGACGTCACTAAAAACAAAGAAAGACGGAAAAACAATGTTTACGATCTTTAGAAAAGAAATGGAATGGGGCGGGCGCAAGCTGGTCCTTGAAACCGGAAAAGTCGCGCGTCAGGCGGACGGAGCGGTTATGGTTTCGATGGGTGGGACCACGGTTTTGTGTACCGTTGTCGGTGCCAAGAAAGCCAAGCCGGGGCAGGATTTCTTCCCGCTCACGGTCAATTATCAAGAGAAATATTTTGCGGCAGGCCGCATTCCGGGTGGGTTCTTCCGCCGTGAGGGCCGCCCGACGGAGGCTGAAACGCTGATCAGCCGTTTGATCGACCGTCCGATTCGTCCCCTGTTCCCCGAAGGCTACCTGTGCGAAACGCAAGTGATCGCCACGGTCCTGAGCCACGATATGGAAAACAGCGCCGACATCGTCGCGCTGATCGGCTGTTCTGCCGCTTTGACGATTTCCGGGATTCCGTTCTTGGGCCCGATCGCTGGGGCTCGCGTCGGTTATATCGACGGGCAGTATGTGTTGAACCCGACCATCGCGCAGGTCGAAGAAAGCGCCTTGGATTTGGTCGTCGCCGGTACGCAAGAAGGCGTGCTGATGGTTGAATCCGAAGCCAAGGAATTGTCCGAAGACGTGATGCTCGGTGCGGTCGTGTTCGGTCATGAACAGATGCAGCCTGTCATCAATCTGATTATCGAGTTGGCCGAGGCTTGCGCCAAGGACCCGCGCGAGTTGCCTCCGGCGGCCTATGATCGTCCGGCTTTGATCGAAAAGCTGAACGGCATCATCGGCGCTGATTTGAAGGACGCTTACAGCGAAACAGCCAAGCAAATCCGTTATGCCAAGCTCGATGCGATGAAGGAAAAGGCCTTGACCGCTGTTCCTTCTGAAGAAGTTGATCCGGCACATATTCTGGATGCTATCGACACGATGAAATACGATCACGTTCGGGCAATGGTTCTTGATACAGGCCGTCGCATTGACGGTCGCGATACCAAGACCATTCGTCCGATTGTAGGCGAGGTCAGCTTCCTGCCCCGCACCCATGGTTCGGCTTTGTTTACGCGTGGCGAGACTCAGGCTGTTGTCGTTACGACGCTCGGCACAGGTCAGGATGAACAAATCATCGACGCGTTGACCGGCGAGTACCGTCAGCACTTCATGCTGCATTATAACTTCCCGCCGTACTCCGTCGGTGAAGCGGGCCGTATGGGCAGCCCCGGACGTCGCGAAATCGGTCATGGCAAGCTCGCATGGCGCGCTATCCATCCGTTGTTGCCGACCAAGGAAAAGTTCCCGTACACGATCCGCGTGGTTTCCGAAATCACCGAATCCAACGGCTCTTCTTCCATGGCGACCGTGTGCGGTTCGTCGCTTTCGTTGATGGATGCGGGCGTTCCTTTGCCGCGTCCGGTTGCGGGTATCGCGATGGGGCTTATCAAGGAAGATCGTGGCTTTGCCGTTCTGTCCGATATTCTGGGGGATGAAGATCACCTCGGCGATATGGACTTTAAGGTGGCCGGTACAGATCAGGGCGTTACCGCTTTGCAGATGGACATCAAGATCACCTCGATCACCAAGGAGATCATGCAGATCGCGTTGGGTCAGGCCAAGGAAGGCCGCATGCACATCTTGGGCGAAATGGCCAAGGCGCTGACCGGTGCTCGTGAAGGCGTGAACGAAAACGCGCCGCGCATCACGACGATCCAGATCCCCAAGGACAAGATCCGTGAAGTGATCGGTTCGGGCGGCAAGGTTATTCGCGAGATTTGCGAGACGACCGGTGCCAAGATCGACATTGAAGACGACGGCACCGTCAAGGTCGCGGCTGTTGATGCAGCGGCGGGCGAGGCTGCGCTGAATTGGATCAAAGGCATCGTGGCTGAACCGGAAGTCGGCGTCATTTATGTCGGCAAGGTCGTGAAGATCGTCGATTTTGGCGCCTTCGTGAACTTCCTCGGCTCCAAGGATGGCCTTGTCCATATCTCGGAAATCAGCAAGGAACGCGTCGGCAAGGTTGCTGACGTTTTGTCCGAAGGTCAGGAAGTCCGCGTCAAGGTCCTTGGCGTTGATGATCGTGGCAAAGTCAAGCTGTCGATGAAAGTCGTTGACCAAGCCACCGGCGAAGACCTTTCGGTCAAGCAGGATGGCTGATTAACGTCGATATAAAGTCAAAGAGCGGCGGCATCTTTTCAAGGTGCCGCCGTTTTTTTTATTCCGCAGGAGGGTCAGGCTCGGCCATGGTTTCGGCAATCAGCAAAATCTGCTGCACGCCAGCGATTAAACGCTCGTTTTGTTTTTGCAGGCGGTTAATCTGCCGCTGATACGTTATGGCCATGCAAGCCATTGCGGAGACAAAGCATAACAGCATGATATTGGTCAGAACAGGCGCAGAAAAAAGGGCAGAAAAGTAAGCCATGGGTGGACGCTCCCCTCGTTAAAGAAAAAGGCCGACCAGAGAGCTTATCCCTCTGGTGGCCGGGGAGTTTACAAACCTACTCGTAGAGAGGTCGCTCAAACCTTTAGGCTTTCGCCCTGAACATACGTTTAAGCCTCCCCGACCAGTGAAGGACGAGGAGTGCGAGAACGGTCACACAAACCGCTACGAGTAAAAGGGTTGTAACGCCCCACAGGCGGGATTCCCGTCTGCGGTCCTACAATGGCCGGAAAGCCGAGAAAAGGCAATATGTACGTTAAGGTTAGCGACAAAAGCGGTGATTGAATCTTTAAAGGGCCTCAATATCCCCTAAAGCCTGATCTGCGGCGAATTGAGCGGTAAAATCTTGAAGCTTGCCTTGTTCAATCGCGGCGCGTAGGCCTGCCATCAGGGATTGGTAGTAAGCCTCGTTATGCTGGGTGAGCAGCATTGGTCCCAAAATCTCCTGACAGCGGAACAGATGGTGCAGGTAAGCGCGACTGTATTGCGTGCAAGTCGGGCATGTGCAGTGTGCGTCCAAAGGTCGAGGATCGTCGGCATGGCGGGCGTTCTTGATATTGATCTGTCCACGATGGGTATAGCCCCGACCTGTCCGTCCAGCGCGGGTTGGCATAACGCAATCAAACATGTCGATGCCGCGCAAGACGGATCCTACAATATCCGAAGGCGTGCCAACGCCCATCAGATAGCGCGGTTTTTCATTCGGTACGGCGGGCAGGGTGAAGTCAAGGGTGCGGAACATTTCTTCTTGCCCTTCGCCAACGGCCAAGCCGCCAATGCCATACCCGTCAAAACCGATTTCAGTCAGCTTTTGCACGGATTCAAGTCGCAAATCTTCATAAGTGCTGCCTTGCACGATGCCGAACAGGCCATAGCCTTCGCGTTGTTTGAAGGCTATGCGGCAACGTTCAGCCCACCGCATCGACATCCGCATAGAAGAGGCCGCGACTTCATGCGTGGCGGGATGCGGCGTACATTCGTCCAAGGCCATCGTGATATTGCTGTCGAGCAAATGCTGGATTTCCATGGAGCGTTCGGGCGTGAGTTCGTGCTTACTGCCATCCACATGGCTTTGGAAGGTCACCCCTTTTTCTGTCATCTTGCGAAGCCCCGCCAGAGACATGACCTGAAAACCGCCGGAATCCGTGACGATGGGGCCGGGCCAGTTCATGAACTTGTGCAAACCACCCAATGCCGCCACGCGCTCCGCACCCGGACGCAGCATTAAATGATAGGTATTACAGATTGCCAGTTCCGCGCCTGTGGCTCGCACCTGATCGACGGTCATGGCTTTGACGTTGGCGGCTGTGGCTGTCGCCATAAAGCAGGGCGTTTGGAAGGTCCCATGCGCTGTGCTGACTTGTCCGCGTCGAGCAAGGCCGTCGGTATGAGAAATCGTAAAAGAAAAAGGGGTCATGGTTTTCCCTGGATCACAAGTAATGACAAGCGGAGAGTGTGGAGTTCCAAAAATCGACCGTTTTAATTGGCATGTTTCTCCAGCAAAGTTGCATCGCCATAAGAATAAAAGCGATAGTTGTTTGCAATGGCGTGGGTATAAGCCGCCCGCATGTTCTCAAGCCCTGCCAGAGCGCAGACCAGCATGAACAAGGTTGATTTTGGCAGATGAAAGTTCGTCATCATCGCATCAATCGCTCGGAAGCGATAGCCCGGCGTGATGAAAATATCCGTCTCGCCGCAAAAGGGATGGATGATCCCGTTCTCATCCGCCGCGCTTTCAAGGACTCGCAAGGAGGTCGTCCCCACGGCGACAATTCGGCGGCCCTCTTTCTTGGCTTTGTTCAAAAACGTCGCGGTTTCCGGCGTAATCTCGCCCCATTCCGCGTGCATCTTATGCTCGGATACGCGTTCGGTTTTGACGGGCAGGAATGTGCCTGCGCCCACATGCAGGGTAACGGTTGCGCGTTGGATGCCTCGTTTGTCGAGCCGCTCGAAAAGTTCCGGCGTGAAATGCAGCCCGGCGGTCGGGGCGGCCACAGCGCCTTCACGCGTCGCATAAACCGTTTGATAGCGGGTTCGGTCTTCGGGGGTGTCTCCGTCAGGACGCTTGATGTAAGGGGGAAGGGGAACGTGCCCGACCTGTTTGACCCGATCAAAGAAGGCGTCATCCGAACCATCGAACTGAATTAAAATTTCGCCGCCCTCGCGTTTTTCCAGAACCTCGCCGGAAAAGTCGTCCGCAAAGACAATTTTATCCCCGACGCGCAGCCGTTTACCCGGACGGGCAAGGGCAGACCAGATAGAAGCATTCGGCATTTGGCATTCGGCATTTAGGGGAGAGCAGGTTTTTTCCTGAAGGCTTTCTCTCTTATTCAACATCACTTCGATTTTTACATCTCCTCGCCGTCCAAACAGGCGCGCCGGGATGACTCGTGTGTCGTTAAGAACAAGAACATCGCCCTCCCGCAGCAAGTCGGGAAGGTCATACACATGGTGATCGGAAAGGTTCGGTCCATTGACATGAAGCAGGCGCGCAGCATCGCGCGGCTCGGCGGCGTGCGCGGCGATACGTTCTTCGGGCAGGTCAAAGTCGAAATCCTGCAAAAGCCAATCGTGGGGTTTTGGTTTCATACCGCCTTTTTATCGCGAAAGGGGCTCTATACAAGGAGAAAACGTTTAGGTCGCCAAAGAAAAGGCCGAGAAAAGGGTGTTAACCTTTTTTCGGCCCTCTTTTGGCAGGAGGATTAAGGGTTACATCGCCTGCTCATAGATGGCCGAGATTTCAGCATCTTTGGCTCGGCGAGGGTTGGTCAGGCCGCAAACGTCTTTTTGCGCGTTGGCGGTCATGGTGGGGATGTCCTCAACCTTAACATCCTTGCCATAGCGTTTGCCCAGCTCGACCAATCCTGAAGGAATGCCGACATCCTCCGACAATTGAGCCATGGCTTCAATGGCGAGTTCAGCAGCTTCACGATCAGAAAGACCGGTTACGTCTTCACCGAAATGGATCGCCATTTCGACGAATTTTTCAACGCGAGAGATCAGGTTGAAATGCTGAACATGCGGCAACAGAACGGCATTGCATTCGCCGTGCGGCAGATCGTAAAACCCGCCGAGTTGGTGAGCCATCGCGTGAACATAGCCGAGCGAAGCGTTGTTAAACGCCATACCGGCCAGATATTCGGCATAGCACATGCCTTCCCGTGCTTCGATATCGCTACCGTTGGCAACCGCCTTGCGCAGATATTTGAAGATTAGTTTAAACGTTTGGATGGCGCACGCGTCGGTCATCGGCGTTGCCGCCGTGGAAACGAAAGCCTCGACCGCATGGGTAAGAGCGTCCATACCCGTTGCTGCCGTTAAAGAAGGCGGCATGCCCATCATGAGCAAAGGATCGTTGATTGCCAAATGCGGCGTTACGCGCCAATCGACGATAGCCATTTTAACATGGCGCGAGGTGTCGGTGATGATGGTAAAGCGCGTCATTTCCGAAGCCGTGCCAGCCGTAGTGTTGACGGCGATATAGGGCATGAGGCTTTTGGAAGATTTGTCGAGCCCCTCATAATCGTGAATGCGTCCGCCGTTTTGGACAAGAAGTCCGATGCCCTTACCGCAATCGTGAGGCGAACCACCGCCAAGTGTAATCAGGCTGTCGCATCCATTGGCTTTATAAACCGCCGCGCCGTCTTCGACATTTTTGTCGGTCGGGTTGGGGACGGTTTCGTCAAAGACAGCGTAGGAGACTCCCGCATGGTCCATCATATCGGTGACGAGTTTAACGACACCGCTGGCGACAAGGCCTTTGTCGGTTACGATCAGCGGTTTGCTGCCGCCAAGATTCTTGAGTTTTTGGGGGATGCTTTTAGCGGCGCCAGCGCCAATCAGCGTTTCTGTCGGCATAAAAAAGCCGAATACTTGGTCTTGAATGGCCATGATCATTTCCTTTTCTGAATAAAAAGAACGAGTGGGAGAAGTTCCGGACAGTTTAAAGTTCGGAGTCTAACAAACGATTAAGCGAGATATATTTTATGTTGAGAAATAAAGTGAGTGCAGACGGATGAATGCTGCAACTTTTACTAGAATTTTTGTGCGCGTAAGAAGAACAAAAAAATTACGGCTCGATTTGCCAAGATCCATCGGGGCGCAGACATGCTGTGCCATAGCTTTCTTGAAGCTTTCCGTCGATACGGATGGTTTGCGTAAACTCGCGGCAATGCCGTCTGGGTTTGGGTGGTTGGGGGCCGAGATAGCCTTCATCGACGAGGACCGCGCGGTGACGCGTGGTATAGGTATCGACGATTTCAGGTTGAACAAAAATAACTCGAGGCTGAGGCGCGGCTGGTGGCGCAACATAATTTTGTTGATACGCGGGATAAGAAGGGTAATAGGACATCGAGCCGTAAGAGCTTACCGGATAGCTTGTTTGGGCGCGATCCAACGATTGACCGATGCTGTTTCCCCAAAGGCCGCCTAGAAAAACACCGGCGCCTGTCGCCGCAAGTTGACCGTCGCCTTTGCCGATATGACTTCCCAAGAATCCACCCAACGCCGCCCCCATGCCGGTAGCGAGCAACGTATTGTCGCCAGCCCGAGCCGGAGTGCTCCCGATAGAAAGGGAGGTCAAAAGACAACAAAGAGCAAAAAAGCGATTCATCATGGGTCTGTTCGCATTTCTTATTAGGGATAGAGCTTAACAAAAGCCTATGGCGAA
>JBFWLD010000084.1:0-8162 GCA_050252315.1 Bdellovibrionales bacterium | reverse complement strand
TTCAGGTTATCCATCAAATTCTGACCAGCACGACCTATGCCGGATGGCATGTGTTCAACAAGCTGGATTCCAAGACCCGCCAGATCAAGCCCGAGGCCGAATGGGTCAAAATCCCCGTTCCGGCAATCATCGACCAAGACCTGTTTGATAAAGCGACCAAACTACGTGCCGCGAATACGCCCAAAATGTGCGCCCCGCGTCGCGAGACATCGCCCAATCTTCTGACGGGCTTGCTCAAATGCGACTGTTGCGGCGCGACGATGGTTGCGGTGACCTCTGGCAAGGGCGAGAATTACCGCTATTACAAATGCTCGGCGCGGATGAGCAAGGGGAATACGGCCTGCAAATCGACGGCTTTCCGAATGGATATTCTCGATAATGCCATTCTGGATGCTTTCCGAGATAAGATTTACACGCCCGATTATATCCGTACCGTGATCGACACCCTGCGCAAACATGCCAATGCGCAAGGCGGCGAAGATAAAATCCGGCGCAAGAAGCTTGAAACAGAACTGAAAGAGATCGAACAGGCTGAAACCAAATTGTTCGAGGCTATTGAAAAAGGCGTTCTCGAACTGGACGACCGCCTTAAGGTCAGGGTACAGCAGCACAAAACAAGGCGGGAGGCTGTCACGGCGGGACTGGCGACCTTGCAACAGAAGAACCAGACCCCGTTACAAACCTTAACCCCGCAAAAGATCGAAGCCGTGGCACACGTCCTCAACAGACGTTTCTCCACATCCACGCCCTTTAGCCGCGCCTATCTCAGGGCTACGGTCAGGGACATAAGGGTCACGGAAGGTTTCCTAAAGGTCAGTGGGGAGAACAACGACATAGCCAAGCTTATAGCCGCCAACGGCCAAATCGGGCCTTCATCAGAAGTTCGTAGATTCATACCTGAATGGCGTGCCCTACTGGATTCGAACCAGTGACCTACTGCTTAGAAGGCAGTTGCTCTATCCAGCTGAGCTAAGGGCACCTAGAAGGTATGGATGCATGCGATTATGCGCTAAACGTCCTAAAAAAGCGTTTCTACCCTTGAAGATAAAGGAAAATGTGGGATACTGCATATCCGACCTTCCTTTTTCCGTCAATGCCTAACCCCCATTAACCAATGCTTCCTCCGAATTTACGCGATTTTTACCCTCCGATTGAACCATACGAAACAGGGCGATTGCCTGTGGACGAGATGCACACGCTCTATTGGGAGCAGTGCGGCAACCCAAAAGGAAAGCCGATCCTGTTTGTGCAAGGGGGGCCGGGCGCGTCGATTGCGCCGATTCACCGGCAATTTTTCGATCCGGCGGTATGGCGGATTATTCTTTTCGACCAGCGCGGCTGTGGGCAGTCAACGCCAGCCGGAGAGCTACGCAACAACACGACCGAGCATCTTATCAGCGACATCGAAAAACTGCGCGAGCATCTCGGCCTTAAGAAGTGGCATTTGTTCGGCGGTTCGTGGGGCAGCACCTTATCGCTGGCCTATGGGGAAGAGCATCCGGAGCGGTGCCTAGGCTTTGTCCTACGCGGCGTCTTCCTGTTCCGCCAAAAAGAAGTCGAATGGTACGCGAACGGAATCCGCACGATCCGTCCGGAGGCTTGGGAAAAATACGCCTCTCTAGTTCCGGTAGAAGAAAGAGGCGATTTGCTCGCAGCCTATCTGCGCAGGCTGAAGGACCCGGACCCTGAAACCGCCCGTCGCGCGGCAAAAAGCATGATTGCTTATGAAATCTCCAGTGCAACGATTTCCCCAGCGTCTGAGTTCATCCTCTCCGAAGAAGAAGAAAAGCAATATGCGCTGATGCCCTTGATGGAAGCGCATTATATGACGAACAACCGCCCAATTCCGGACGACAAATATCTGGCCAATGTCACCCGCCTGCACGGAATCCCGGCAACCATCGTGCAAGGACGATACGATTTAATCTGCCCGGCTCTTTCCGCCTATGAGCTGCACAAAAACTGGCCGGGATCGGAACTTATTATCATCGAAAACGGTGGGCATTCCAGCTTTGATCCTGGCGTCCGATCGGCGTTGATCGAAGCGACCGATCAAATGGCGAATAAATAGCGCTTCTTCTGCTTACTTTGTCCTAATCACCAAAAGCTTGAGGAGTTGATCGTAGCTTGTCTGGCGCTTTTCCAAAAATAGCGGTGTGAGGTAAATCGGCAGGACCAGCAACGCAAAAATAAAATTAAAATAAAGCACCATGTAAATCAGATTGACTCCGACATTGCGCAAAAAGGCTTCAAAATAGGACAGGCTCTCGCCCTCTTCCGTGCAGACGCGCAACCCGCAATAGCGTTTTCCCCATGTCGCGCCGGAGGACGAACCTTCAAACAACGTGCCGTACAGCAACGCGATCACGATTTGGATCAGTGTAATAACCGGCATCATCCAATTTAAGAAATCCAGCAAGGCCTCCATGGATTCCGGCTGGCCTTGCATATGCATCTTGCCGATGGGATAGGCGATCGCCAGCGCCAAAAGCTGGATCACGGATTGGTCGATCAGATAGGCATAAACCCTCTTACCAAAAGAAGCATAAGGCAAGGTCGTTATCTCAGCGTCAGTCGTCATTTTCTATTCCCTCACCACCAGCGTTTCTGCGACAAGATCATGCAAGGCCTGTTTACGCGTCGTGACAAAAGCCATAACAAACCCCAACAAAAAGGGGAAAGCGGAAAGCAGCTTGCCGAAATAGCGCAGACTGGCGCGGGAAAAAGTCAATTCATCGCCCTTAACCGTAACCACGCGAATCCCAAACATCCGTTTACCGTACGTCGCACCGAGCGGTGAACTTTCCATTGTCGCAAAATAAATCCAATGAACGAAAACCAGAAAGAAGAAAAAGGAAGGGATCAACGTGATATGAAAAAGAGCCAACAACGGAGCCACGATCAAAATCCCGAACAAGCTAATCAGGAATAGTGGGATAAATAAAAGCAGCAACAGAAAAAAGATAAAAAACCAATCGACGATCATCGCCAAAAACCGAGCGGTCACGCTGGCGTACACATAAGGCTCCATCGGCTGTTCGATTCCCGACGGTGGAATAATTGTCTGAACGCCCATTACTTCCTCCTTACAATGGCGGAGATCATCCGCCCTTTTTCCGGCGCGCCGAGTAAACAGCCGCGACGGTAACTAAAAAAACGCCCTTGATCGGCGCAGGTGTCGGCAGGCGACGGCGAAAACGTTCGCACGCCCAACCGCGTCACCTTTGCGTCAATATAGCCCGGCAAATCAAAGAGGAAATGCCCCGGCCTCGCGCCCTGTTTAAAAAAAGAAAGATTGGCAGCATTTTCTTTTTCAAACGCCGCTAAAAAAGCGGCCTCCACCTCATAAGATTCCTGCCAAATACAGGGCCCCACCGCCGCGACCACATCCGAACGCCGAACGCCACAGGATTCCATCAGCTCCAAGGTGCGATCCAAAACACCCCCTAACGCCCCGCGCCACCCGGCATGGGAAGCCGCAATCACGCCGGTCACCGGGTCCGCTAAAAGAACGCAGCCGCAATCGGCTGTCAAAATCCCCAAGGCCACGCCCGGCAGCTTAGTCACCATCGCATCCGCTTCCGGCGGATGATCAAAATCCCACGCAGCATCAACCTGAACCACCCGATCCGAGTGAACCTGCCGACACAAAGCCAGCCGCTCCGCTCCGAGCGCGGCTATGATGCGGCGACGATTTTCTGCAACCGCAGCGGGATCGTCGCCCACCTTCTCCGCACCATTTAACGCGTCGAACGGCGCAAGACTCACGCCGCCCTGACGCGTAAAAAAGCCATGGCGGATGCGTTCATTGGCGCTCAGCACTTCACTTTGTAAAAAAGGTAGGCTCATGGAAACCCCGGAACCTCGGCCAGATCGGCAGAAGCAAAAGCAAAAACCTTAAACAAAGCCCCCATCTTATCCGGATCGGTCAAGCGTTCGAACCCCGCATCAATCGCATGGGCCTGATCGTAATCGGCGTTTAACTTCAACTGCCACGCCCGCACCTCAATCCCCAGCGCATGCAGAAAAGCCATTTGCGTGACACAGGGAAAAACCCGAGCGCCCTCGCGCTGCGCAGCCAAAGCCAGCGCCGTATAATCAACATGCGCGGTCAAATCAACCGCGCCGGGTCGTTCAAGAACGGGCGCAAAAGCATGACCGGACACAGCCTGCAACGTATCGCGATAGGCCCCTTCACAGGCACCGTAATCAACGATCAGCGCGGCGCCGCGATAGGCCTTAAAATGCGCAGCCAAATGTTGAACCAAGGCAACGCCAAGCGGCGACACCTCGTAAAAATCCTTGTCCTCCGGCAAAGGCAGCGGCACGGGATTATGATCCAAGGCAAAAACAAATTTCTCGCCTTGCAGTCCAACCATGCGTTCGCGCCAGCCTTCGGGGGTACGCATATATTGATGAACCGGCAAGGCATCAAAAAACTCGTTGGCCAGAACGATTGTCGGCAAAGGCGGCAGCTCCGACACATCCGAAAGATAGGTCACATCCTGCTCTTTCAGCTTTTCTTGTTGAGCGACACGCAGCGTCTCGTTCGTCTCCATCAAACAAAGGCGCATGGCGTCATGAAAGCCCTTAATTTTAGCCGTCGCGCGAAGAGCATCCTGCATCAGGGTACCGCGCCCCGGCCCAAGCTCAAGACAAACAAAAGGATCAGGCTTCCCCAAGGAATTCCAAACCTCGGCGCACCACAATCCGATCAGCTCCCCGAACATCTGGCTGATCTCCGGCGCGGTCGTAAAATCGCCGCCCACGCCGAGCGGATCGCCCTTCATGTAATAGCCGTGATCGGGATGCGTCAGCGCAAGCTGCATATAGTGCGCGACGGATAAAGGCCCTTCCCGTTCGATCTTTTGCCGGATCAAGGCTTCAAGTTCGGTCATGCGCGCCCCCTTTCCCCTTTTTAAAAGCCCAAATCAGCAGGCCATTGCCGAACAAGAACATCGGCAGGCAGAGCAATTGCCCCATCGTCGCTCCACCATAAAGAAACCCGAGTTGAGCATCCGGCTCGCGGAAAAACTCGGCAATAAACCGGAAGAGCGCATAATCAATCAAAAAGAGTCCCGAAAGCACGCCGGGCTTATTCCTAAAAGCTGGAATACGCACATAAATCATCATCAGAACAAAAAGCAAAAGCCCTTCCAGCGAGGCCTCATAAAGCTGGCTTGGGTGACGCGGCATGTCGCCGCCGCGCGGAAAGATCATGCCCCACGGCACGTCGGTCGCACGTCCATAAAGCTCGCCATTCACAAAATTAGCCAAGCGCCCAAGCCCCAGCCCGATCGGCGTCACACAGGCCAGCACATCCGTAAAAGCAAAAAAATTGAGCTTGCGCCGATGGACAAAAAGCAGCGCTGCCGTAATCACCCCCAGCATGCCACCATGAAACGACATGCCACCATGCCAGACCTGCAAAGCCTCAAGCGGGTAATGAAGGTAATAATCAAACTGGTAAAACAGCACATAGCCGAGCCGTCCACCCAAAATGGTGCCGATAATCGCCCACGTCAGAAAATCGTCATAATCCTGCGCCGTAGGGCCCTGTTTGACGAAATCAGCCAATTTTTTGCACAGCCAAACGCCAAGAACAAAGCCCAGTAAATAGGCAATGGCATACCACCTGACCTGAACCGGGCCGACGGAAAAGAAAACCGGATCAAACGCCGGAAAAACAAGCGCATACATGCAAAAGTACCCTTTGGATTCTCGTGACTTTCTTGTTATAGCCTATTCCCTTGAAAAGTACACCAAAGGGACCGAAAAGATGACCAAGCCCTCCGCTTCCTCCGCCTTAAGCGACCTGCTGGCCTTAGGGGAAACCGCCTTCTCTGTTTTTCTGGGAGCCTCCAAAGAAATGAAAGGGCATCTGGAAGAGAAACGTGATTCTCTTGTGCAGCATTTTGACCTTGTTTCGCGGGAAGAATTTGATGCCGCCTTTGCAATGATCAAGAAAATGCGCAAGGTTCAGACAGACCTTGAAAAAAGGATCGCCGTGATTGAGGAAAAAATGACTCTGTCAAGTCCGCAAAAGCGTAGCGTCAAAAAAACAATTTCGAAAAAGAAGTAGATTTACCTTTTGTTAAGTAAAACAAATGGTTTCTAAATTATGAACAAGCTTTTCAACTGCCTGATTTGATTCAGCTATTGCGATTCCTTTTGCACTCGATGCGCATCAGCAAGGATTCGACTCGCCTGATTCAGGTGTGACTCAAAACACACGTCCTTGAATCCTGTGGATAAATTGCCCAGACAGACCTTGCAGACGGAGTCTTCGGTTTGATAAAAAATGCAGGTCATTTTTCAGGGGCACAGCATGTCGTTTCTAGCCATCCAAGAACAAACCTCCTCTCATAATCCGCTCGATATCGTTGAAGAAATCGTTGCAGCCAATGAATGGTTGTTTGACCGCTCGAATGAAGACGAACTCGTCGTCGAACTTGCGGGGCGTTGGTGTCATTATCGTATGTATTTCGTATGGCAACGCGAAGTCGGCGCCTTACAGTTCTCATGTCAGTTCGACATGCGCGTTCCGGACGGCAAACGCTATGACGTCAACGACCTTCTTTCGATGTTGAATAACCGGCTGTGGCTCGGGCATTTCGATTTGGACGCCCAGCAAAACAGCCCCCTGTTCCGTTACACCGTCTTGGCGCGGAGCGACCGGCTTCCGGGCGTCGAGGTTTTCGAAGACCTTGTCGAAATCGCACTAACGGAATGCGAACGTTTCTATCCGGCTTTCCAGTTTGTCGTCTGGGGCGGCAAGCAACCGGTCGAAGCCATCGCCGCGGCTATGATCGACACGGCAGGGCAAGCGTAACGCGTGCCTTCT
The DNA here is from genome assembly GCA_050252315.1 of Bdellovibrionales bacterium. Lineage (GTDB taxonomy): Bacteria > Pseudomonadota > Alphaproteobacteria > UBA9219 > UBA9219 > UBA8914. Next base: position 1,318 of record JBFWLD010000084.1, on the reverse strand, counting down.
GCCTCCCGATTATCTGCCGAAGAAAAAGCCGTCGTTTTGGCGGCGTTCAACCTTACCGCCAAACGAGGCTTCGCAGCCGCCACGCCGCAAGCGCTCGCTGATGAAACGGGCCTTCCCCTCGCGAAGGTAAAAAAAATCGCAGACACCCCCGAATCCTTGATCCCTGCTTGTGTACGAACCATCGACGCCCTCACCATCGCAGCGACTCAGTCGCATGACCCGCAGCTCCCACTTACTGATTGTCTGTTTGACATGATGATGAATCGTTTTGATGCGTTGCAAAAATATCGCGAGGCTATTCTAATTATTTCCGACGAATGTCGCCATCGTCCGTCGTTGGCTTTGGCAATGTGTCGCGCGCAGCTCAGGTCGATGGCGCTCCTGTCTCACCATCTTTATGGTGTGCAGTGCAACAAAGACGATCGTATAACAAAGCCGATTTTATTGGTGATTTATAATTATGTCTTTTTAAAATGGGCCCAAGATACGAGCCCGGATCTCAGCGCAACCATGGCCGGATTGAACAAAATTATCCAGACCAATTTCGTACGATCTGTCCTAAAAGCCTGAATCCTTTTTAGAGAAAGTCCAGCTTTAGAGCCAAAAATCATGGTAAAAAAGTTCGTGACAAGTTGGTTAAAGTCCGTCATATTCACCTTCGTTAACCATATCACCTGAGAAGAGCCGTGGGCATGAGGCCAGCTCTAATTCTGACAACGTTATAGCGAACACGAGGACGCCAAATGTCAAACCAACCAACAAATCCCTTCTTTGATAACGATTTCATGAAGCTTTTGGATATGTCCAAATTTATGGATGCCGCCAAGGCGATGGATATGTCGAAAATGATGGATATGTCCAAATTTACCGATATGGGAAAGATGATGAACGATTGCAAAATGCCGAACATCGACGTTGAAACGCTGATGGCCGCCCAACGCAAAGGCATAGAGGCCATGACCACGACGAACCAAAAGACGTTTGACACGGTTCAATCGTATATCCGCCGTCAGGCTGATCTGGCCCGTCAGAGCATGGAAGCGACTTCTGGTCTGGTTCAGGCCATTATGGCCGCGCCGACGCCGGAAGAAAAAGTCGCCAAGCAAGTTGAAGCGACCAAGTCTGCGGTTGAGAACTGCGTTGGCAGCCTTAAGGAGCTTTCCGAAATCCTGTCACAAAGCCAAGTCCAGACGATGGAAGCGGTCAGCTCCGCCGTCAACGAAAGCCTCAACGGCCTTCAGGGCATGATGAAGAAATAAGTCTTTCTCCTGAAAGAACAAAAAAGGCGTGGATTTTTATCCACGCCTTTTTCTTTTAT
>JBFWLD010000083.1:0-8187 GCA_050252315.1 Bdellovibrionales bacterium | reverse complement strand
CCTGCCTTTTTGGCAAGTCCAGAAGGGGAAAGGCCGTTTAGCCGAGCAAGCTTGTCAATGGCTTGCCAGATTGTCGCGTGGGTCAACATAGGTAGGAATAATATCTTACCGCCCGTCAGTGCACAATCTTTTTGTCCATATTTTCGACGGCATTAAGGGCTTCTTCAAAAGCTTTGCTTTTAGGTTTGGCCGGAGAGGGCGTTTGTGGCGTCTGCGTCTGGTCTTTCGTAGAATCCTCGTTGCGCTCTTCCTGCTTTTCGGAAGATTTTTTACAGCATGTCATTGGGGAAAGGCTCCAAAATTTATTACTTAAGATAATAGAGCCATTCTAGTTTATTATAAGAAAAATTCTATCTTTTTATAAAATTAAATTCATCCTCATTATAAAATGTTGGTTTAAATATTAAGATTTAAAATATCCGCATAATATCAATAGATTGTTGTGGGATTGGGGGAGTGGGGGGTACTTGATTTTTGCGCTGCAAAAGCACATTGTGGAAACTAGATTGTTTTTATTTTCGCCGTAGTGGAGAAACGCACATGCCCGGATGGTGCCCAGTGGATATTTGGAAGTGGATGGAAAAAATAGGCGATCCCTATCCGCTGATCCGTCCGTTTTTGTTCATGATAGACCCCGAAGACGCGCATAATATCACGATTAAAATGTTGAAATACGGTCTTGGGCCGCAATTCCACGGACCCGACGACCCGATCCTCCACTCAAACTGTTTCGGCATCGACTTTCCCAATCCGTTTATTTTAGGGGCCGGGCTGGATAAGCATGCCTCGTGCATCGACGGCGTTATGGGCTTCGGCTTCGGGTCGGTTGAACTCGGTACAGTGACGCCGCGTCCACAAGACGGCAACCCGCGTCCACGCATGTTCCGCATCGAACATGCCAAGGCGCTGATCAACCGTTACGGCTTTAACAGCGTGGGCGTGGACGTGTTCACGCAACGTCTGAAAGCATGGCGAGAAAAAGAAAAGCGAACGCATAATCCCATCGGGATCAATATCGGTAAAAACAAAGATACAACGGACGACCTTGTCGATTACATTGCTTGTTTTGAAAAATTGTATCCTTATGCGGATTATATAACGATCAACATTTCTTCCCCCAACACGCCGGGCTTGCGAGACATCCAAGACCGCGAGCGCATGGCCGCGCTTGTCTCCAAGGTGTTGGCCGAACGCGACCGTCTAGCGCCCGCCTTGCCGGTCCTCATCAAAATTGCGCCGGATTTAACGGAAGAACAACAAGCCGACATCGCCGCCGTCGTCAAAGAAAATAAGATTCAAGCGGTCGTCATTTCCAACACGACGATTGCGCGGCCCAGCACGATTCCGGATAAAGTGGCTAAAGAAGCGGGCGGTCTTTCCGGTCCGCCTTTGTTCGGACCGTCCACGCGCATGCTTTCGACCTTGTACACGCTGACGGAAGGTAAAGTTCCCCTGATCGGTTGTGGTGGCATCAGCAGCGGCAAAGACGCCTATCGCAAGATTCGTGCAGGCGCCTCTTTGGTGCAAGTTTATACGGCATTGATTTACGAAGGGCCCTTGGTGATCCAGCGTATGAAACGCGAGCTGGCGCAGCTTTTGCGGCGGGACGGTTTTACCTCGTTGGAAGAAGCCATCGGCGCGGACCATCATACCGCCTCAAAGAAGGAACAAAGGAAAACCGCCTAATACCCAACCTTGTCATCAACTTTGTCGAAAAACACCGAACCATCCACCTTAAGACCAACCCTCAACGTCTTCCCGTAAAACTTCCCCCCAGAGCGACGACCCTATGGGATCGAAAGGCGTAACAAAAACATCGTCATCCCGCCCGCAAAACGGGATCCAGCCCCAAACCCAAACCATTTATCCCGATCCGAGGATTTTATGCGCCCCCCTAATCCAGCTCTCCATTAAAGAACCCATCCCCAGCCGTTGTCATTCCGGACGCCCCTTTTTCAGGGGCGATCCGGAATCCCATTTTCTTTACATTTTTTGACTGTCGTTATGTTGACTGGAAAAAAAGCCTTCACTCTTTCGCCGCAGGCTTTTCATTCCATTTCACGATGTCCCATCCGGCATCGGTAGCCTTCAACACGCAGTACCGTCCGGTACCGACCTTGCTTTCTTTACCGGCAGGCTTGCCGGTCAGGCTGGCATAAACAAAGCGCAAAATCCCATTGCTGGTCACAAGCACCCGATTGACAGCCTTAGGCATCAAAAGTTTTTTATGCTGTTCGTCCAGAATGTGGTCAACATTGGTTTTAAGTTTTTCAAGGGAAGGGGCCCAGTTCATGTTTTCGGGCCAAACGCCATGTTGTTCCCACGCCTCCACGATGGCCTCGCCGTAAGCCTCGCGCACGTCGGCGCTTGTTTTGTTTTCCCACAGGCCGTAATCAATTTCGCATAGCCGTTCATCGACCGTAAAAACTTGATTGATTTGCGCGGCTACGATTTCCGCCATGCGTTGGGTGCGTTGCAATGGTCCGCAGATGATGGCGTTAACGGGCGCGAAGCGAGCCTCAATCTCACCAGCCAGTTCGCGTGCCTGTTCTAGGCCTCTAGCGGTCAAAGGCATATCGGTTTTTCCGCCGACGAAAGTCGGAGTCTGGTCGCTTTCAAAAGTATTGCCATGTCGGGCCAGAATAAGAGATGGCATGATATCCTCTTTCAAGAGAGAAGGGCCTGTGCGCGATCAAGGTCTTCGGGGCTATCAATTCCGGTCATCGCAGGCCGCCCTTGATAGGAAACCGGAACGCATCTTATCTTATAGCCGTGTTCCAGAACGCGCAATTGCTCAAGTCCCTCCAGTTTTTCGAAACGGCCTTCAGGCAGACCAACGTAGGCATCGAGCATATTTTTTTGATAGCCATATAAACCGATATGGCGCCAAACAGGGGAAAGGGGCGACTCCTGACGCAGTTTGTCTTCTTTGCGGATAGCGGGGAGAATATTTTTGGAAAACCAGTGCGCGAGTCCCGTCTCCTCGTTAAAAACCGCGAGAGTCCCACTAAACGGAGTCGTTTTTTTGTTGTCGCGCAGGCGGTCAAGCTCCTGCCAACTCAGTTGAACCACGGGCGTCACCACGTCACAGGGCTCTTTTCTGTAGGAATCGATCAGAGCCGCCACGAAATCGGGCGGCGTAAAGGGCGCATCGCCTTGTAGGTTCAAAATCAGCTCCGCCTGTGCGCCGCTTAAACGAACCGCCTCGCGCACGCGGTCGGTGCCGGTGGGACAGGTTTCGGGCGTCATGACGCATTCGACACCGCAGGCCCGAGCATGTTCCATGATGCGGTCGTCATCGGTCGCGACAAGGACGCGGACCTCAGCGTCATCCAAAGCGGCTTTACGCGCAATGTCGATCATATGTTGCAGCAAGGATTTCCCGGCAATAAGCATCAGCGGTTTGCCGGGCAAGCGCGTTGACCCGTATCGGGCTGGAATAACGATCAAAGTTTTCACGTCTATTATCCTTTTAGGCTAAAATCTTGGCTTCTTGTCTTAAGATGGATTGCGTCAAGTCGTCAACGGAAAGACGAGGTTTCGCGCCGATATTTGTCAAAAGAACGAACTCGATGTTCAAAGGCCGGGGCGATCGCCGCTGACTGCTGACACGATAGCGTTTATAGGCGCGCATAAAAAGCTGCGTGTCGCCAAGCGTCTGATTGGCCTCGATCAGATCGCGTAAAGGGATCATACCGTCGGTGCTGTAACTGGTGGCGACCCACGCGCCATCGGGCAGCGACCGGATGAGCGAGGCGTAAGCCTTCGCCGCCTCCCCACGGTAATTATAGGCGCTACGCCGAAGGGTCCGCCAGTCTTTGCGAATAGCGGCCTTGCTGCCGCGGCCTGTAATTTTGGGCGGCAAATCGGGCTTATCCCACAAGGTCACGCTGTTCAGAACATGATAGTTCGCGCCGTAAGGATGTTGGTTGTAAGGCGGGTCCAGATAGATAAAAACAGGCTGATGGATATTGTCCTTGAGGGCCGCGCCGACATGAAAAGCATCATCGCACAAGACGCGCGAAGCCTTCCCATTATCGTAAAAGAGGGCAGGCTGAAGAAGCAAATCCCCCATAATTCGGTACAAAGCCGTACCGGTCTGCCCGCCCCATCCATTGTGGAAACCCTTAAAAACGCCGCTTGTGTTGCTGTTATAGCAGCATTGGTAAAGCAAAGGCGCCAAAACAGCAGCCAGTTGATGCTTGTTCAGGTCCCCCTCATTTTTCCATAGCTCGATTTGGTGGCGTATGGCGTCGATGCGCAGACCGTTTTTACGCATATAAAACATGCGGTCTTTGGAAATATCGAAATTCTCATCATGGTCGGGGCAAAGATGGCGGGTAACCCAATCCTCACGGCCCGGCAGCGCATTCAGACGGTCGAGAATTTCTTGATAAGTCTGATCGTGAAAAAAGTCTGGCGGTCGCGTATTTTCCAGATAACAGCGGTTGATAATTTCGCTGTACGGCTCCCAATCATTGGCGATAACGGCATAGCCCAGCTTACGCGCCAAGCGGCTGACAACGCCGGTACCGGCAAAAAGGTCGATAAAAAGATGGGTTTCCGGGGAAGCGCCCGAAGCCAGTATGGCTTCATGAATCAGCCGTAACAGTTTGCGCTTGTTTCCTATATAGGGAATAAGCTGATGGAAAAGATATTCACTCGTGACGCAAGCCGAATGCGCCGAAGACTCCCATTTCATATGTACTAGCCTGTGGGATAATCAACGTTTCTACAAAGGCCCGGTTTAAAGAGCCGTATCGACCATCTTACAACGGCTTGGCTTGGAAGACCATACTATCTTTGACGATGTTTGTATAAATAGTTTGACCTGCGGCAATTTTGCCAGCCAGCAATTCCTCTGCCAGCGTGTTTTGCAAGTGGCGTTGGATGACGCGTTTAAGAGGCCGCGCGCCGTAAACAGGATCATATCCGGCATCGGCGATCCATTTCAAAGCCTCCGGCGAAAGCTCAAGCGTAATCTGATGCGCCGCTAAAAGTTTTTGAAGCCGTGCGATCTGTACATTGACGATGGCGGTCATATTGGCGCGGCTTAAGCGGCGGAAGATCAGGATTTCATCAAGCCGGTTGAGGAATTCCGGACGGAAATGACCTCGCACGGTTTCCATGACCGCCTCGCGTGTAGCTTCCTTCAGCTCCTCGCCATCGTCGGCGGCAATAGCTTCGGACCCAAGGTTAGAGGTCAAAATAATCAGCGTATTGCGAAAATCGACATGACGGCCTTGCCCGTCGGTCAATCGCCCATCATCCAGCACTTGAAGCAGAACGTTGAACACATCGAGATGAGCCTTCTCAACCTCGTCGAATAAAATGACCTGATAGGGACGGCGACGCACAGCCTCGGTCAGAGCCCCGCCTTGGTCGTACCCGACATATCCGGGAGGTGCGCCGATCAGCCGCGCGACCGAATGCTTTTCCATATATTCGGACATATCAATACGCGTCATGGCCTGTTCGTCGTCGAACAAGAACTCGGCCAAAGCCTTGGTCAGCTCGGTCTTGCCCACGCCTGTGGGGCCGAGGAACAGGAAAGACCCGGTCGGTCGGTTGGGGTCCTGAAGCCCAGCGCGCGCCCGGCGAACGGCGTTGGAAACAGCGGTCACGGCTTCGTCTTGACCGATCACGCGGCGGCGCAGATGATCTTCCATCTTAAGCAGCTTTTCGCGTTCGCCTTGCATCATCTTGTCCACGGGAATACCGGTCCATCGGCTGACGATGGAGGCAATATCCTGTTCCTTGATGGCTTCGTCGATCATAGCGCTTTCGCTTTGCTTTTCCGCAGCGGCCAACTTCTTTTCCAGATCGGGAATAACGCCGTAGGTCAGCTCGCCCGCGCGGGTATAGCGTCCTTCGCGTTGCGCCATATCCAATTCGGCCCGCGCTTGTTCGATCTGCTCCTTGATTTTCTGAGCACTGTCAATTTGCGTCTTTTCATTCTTCCATTTTTCGGTAAGGTCCGCCGATTTCTTTTCCAACTCGGCAAGCTCGCCTTCAATCTTGGCCAAACGTTTGGCGCTGGCCTCGTCCGTTTCACGTTTCAGCGCGGCTTGTTCGATTTTTAATTGAATAATGCGGCGATCAATTTCGTCGATTTCTTCGGGCTTACTCTCGACTTCCATACGCAAACGCGCCGCGGCTTCATCAATCAAGTCGATGGCTTTGTCCGGCAGGAATCGATCCGTAATATAGCGGTCGGAAAGCGTGGCCGCCGCAACAATAGCGCCATCCGTGATGCGCACGCCGTGGTGCACTTCGTATTTTTCCTTCAATCCGCGTAGGATGGAGATCGTATCCTGAACGCTAGGTTGTTCGACATAAACAGGCTGAAACCGTCGAGCCAGCGCCGCATCTTTCTCGATATATTTCCGGTATTCATCCAGCGTTGTCGCGCCGATGCAGTGCAACTCGCCGCGCGCCAGCGCAGGCTTAAGCATGTTCGACGCATCCATAGCGCCGTCCGTCTTTCCCGCGCCGACCAGCAAATGCAACTCGTCGATAAAAATGATAATCTCGCCCGCAGCGGCAGAAATTTCGTTTAACACGGCCTTCAACCGTTCCTCGAACTCGCCACGGAATTTTGCGCCCGCGACCAGCGACCCGAGATCCAGCGAAAGCACGCGCTTGTTTTTTAATCCCTCGGGCACGTCGCCTTTGAAAATACGCGCGGCCAGCCCTTCAATGATCGCGGTCTTGCCCACGCCCGGCTCGCCGATTAAAACCGGATTGTTCTTGGTGCGTCGCGCCAGAACTTGGATTGTGTGGCGTATTTCTTCGTCGCGCCCGATAACAGGGTCCAACTTGCCTTCGCGCGCCGCCTCGGTCAGATCGCGCGCATATTTTTTAAGCGCCTCATAGGAATCCTCGGCACCGGCAGTGTCGGCAGTCCGTCCTTTACGGATTTCATTGATAGTCTGGTTGAGCTTTTCGGGCGTAACGCCTGAAGTTGAAAGAATTTTATGAACGGCGGAGCCACTCGACATCGCCATGGCCAGAAGAACGCGTTCAACGGTGATATAGGAATCCCCAGCTTTTTTTGCGACCTCTTCACAAATCCCGATCAACCGGGCGAACTCGGCGGAAAGGTGAAGCTGGTCGGCGTTTCCTGAAGCATAAACCTTGGGGATTTGTTCCAGCGCATCCTCCAAAGCCTGATTGACCCGCACGGAATCCCCGCCGCAGCTTTGGATCAGATTGCCGGTCAAGCCGTCTGGATCGTCCATCATGGCGCGCAAAAGATGTTCGGGCAACAGGCGTTGATGCTGACGTTTCAGCGCCTCCATCTGAGCCTGTTCCAAAAGAGCTTGAGCGCGTTGCGTAAACTTTGAAAAATCCATCCCGTTTCCCCTTTACCTTTCCACCCGTCCTTTCGGCGCGCGCCTTAACACGAGCCCGAAAGCCATTCGGCCTTTTTCTTAAAAAGATGTAGGTGTTTTTTTACCCATTACAAGAGGAGGCGTTTACTTGAATACAATTTTTCGTGAAGCGAAGAAGTTAAAGAAAAGACCGGCGCAAGACCCGGCCAGCAAGCCAAGAACAGGGTGGGCATAAACGAGCGGCACGGTGCTGACGAGCAAACTATAGGTCCCGCGATTAAACACGATGCCCACGCCACAGACAGCGGCGAACTTGCCCCATTGCTTGGCCATCGGCTCGCGCGGCTTGTCGGCAAAGGTGTAAAGGCGGTTGCCGATCCAGGTAAAGGTAACGGCGAAAGGAAAAGCGAAAAAGCCTGCGGGAATACGTTCCATGCTCAGGGCATAGATGCCGAAATAGGTCAAAGCCGTATCGACGACAAAGCCCAAACCGCCGACAATTCCGAATTTAAGGAATTGCCTAATAAGAGGGGATTGGATCATACGGGAAAGGGCGCAAAAGGACATGGGGAAGGGCCAGATTCGGAAGATAAAAGCAGACGAGGGGGAAAATACCCCAAATCGGACCGTAAGAAAGTCGAAAAATGACCCTTCCGAGCGCCAAACCGCCCCAAAAGAGCAAAAATAACCTTTTTTTGATTTTTAGGCCTAGGAACCAGTTGCACAGCCCGTCCGATAATGCTAAATCGACCGCCTGCCTGACTTTAATGCCTCAAGGCAAAGAAGTATGGTTTTGTTCGAATAAAAAATAACCCGTCCTTAAAGTGGGTGCGTAGCTCAGCGGGAGAGCCCA
>JBFWLD010000082.1:0-8202 GCA_050252315.1 Bdellovibrionales bacterium | reverse complement strand
ACGCCTTTAGCGACGGGGTCGAATTTACCGAAAAGCTGGTCTTTCCGTACGGACGCCGTACGCTTTCGGAAAAAGAGCAGGGCGCGCTGGACAACGCCTTTCGCCTGATCTTTCTGCTGGCTGGGGTCAGCTATTATAAAACACGCATTCCAGCGAAATTGGTGTGTCAGGCCTTTCCGCTCGACTCGGCTCTGGCGGCTTTTGGCGAAAGGGTCTATCGCGCGGGGCTGGCCGAGTTCGCATTCCGCAACAAGGTGCATCTGGATTTCACCTTCCAGACGGTGAACGAGGCGCAGCCCTATCCCGTGACGCTTGATCTTCCGCGTCGCCCGCTGGTGCCCATAGGCGGCGGCAAAGATTCCATTGTCACACTGGAAATTCTACGCGAAGCCGGTTTTGACCAAACCCTAATCGCCTGCGGCGGGGACCATCTGGCGGCCCCTATTGCTCAAACCATCCAAACGTCCGGCCTGCCGCACCTGCACGTCCGGCGAACGCTGTCGCCAAAATTGATGGAACTAAACGAGCAGGGCGCACTCAACGGCCACGTTCCGATTACGGCGATCCTGAGCAGCATTGTTGTGGCCTGCGCCATCTTGTACGGATTTGACACCGTCGTCTTATCGAACGAAAGCTCGGCCAACGAGCCCAACGTTCTTTTCAACGGACGCGAAGTCAACCACCAATACAGCAAATCCCTAACGTTCGAGCGTGACTTTAACCGGATCGTTCAGCAAACCATCTCGCCGAACCTGACCTATTTTTCGCTGTTGCGGCCTATGACGGAAACCGCGATTGCGGAACGCTTTGCCAAGCTCAAGGCGTATCACACGGTTTTTCGAAGCTGCAACACGGCCTTTAAACAAGACGAGGCTAAACGCGGCAAAAAATGGTGCAGCAAATGCCCGAAATGCCGCTTTGTCTTTCTGGCGCTCGCGCCTTTTATCAGCAAAGGCAAGCTGACCAGCATCTTCAGCGCCAACCTGTTCGACGACCGCCGACAGATTGAGGGATACAAAGAGCTTTGCGGCCTGAGCGCGCATAAACCGTTCGAGTGCGTGGGCGAAGTTTCGGAAAGTGCCGCGCTGCTCCTGCACCTTGCGACCATGGCGGAATGGAAAGACGAACTCGTCGTCAAAACATTGGCGCCGCTTTTAAGCGAAGCGCACCCGCATGCCGAAGAAACCTTCCAAAGACTCCTGAAACCCAGCGCCGAACATCAAATCCCGGACCCGTATCTGAAAGCGCTACGAGATGCGTAGAAAAGACCTGATCGGCCTAAAAATCGCCATCTGGGGCACGGGGATGGAGGCCACCGCCGCCGCGCGCTATCTTCGGGAAGTCGCGCCGAAGCAAACTTTCACCTACATCGACGAAAAAGAAAACGCCGCGCTGCCGGACCAAGACCAGCATCCCACCGACAAACTGGTCACCTCGGAAAAGGATATACGGCAAGCGCTCGAAACAGCGGACGTTGTGATTAAATCGCCGGGGGTCAGCCTGTACCACCCGCTACTCCAAACCGCCCGCGACCGCAAGGTTCCCATTACCTCGCTGCTTAATCTGTGGAGCGCGGAAAACGAAACCGAAAAGATAATCGCTATCACCGGCACCAAGGGCAAAAGCACAACCTCATCGCTTTTAACGCATGTGCTGGAACAGATGGGCAAACACGTCACCTTGCTGGGCAATTTCGGCGTTCCGGTAACCGAATGTTGCACGCAGGATTTCGACTATGTGGTGGTGGAGTTTTCCAGCTATCAGACCGCCACTTTTGACGGGCGGTGCGGGATCGGACTGCTGACCGCGCTGTATCCGGAACATCTGGATTGGCACCAAACCCTTCAAACCTACTACCGCGATAAAAGCCGCCTTTTGCAGCAGTGCGACCACGCGCTGATCGGACGCCAAGCCGACGACGTCATGAAGGCCCATGCGCTACCATGCCCAAATCCGGCCCCCGACATTATCGACGATGAGGCGCATTTTCATTTTGTCGGCGACGACCTTTTCAAGGGTAGCGAAAAAATCGGCCCCCTCGACAATGCCTATCTGCTACGCGCGCATAACCGGCTAAATGTCTGTGGCGTGATGGGGATTATCGAAGGGCTTAGCCTGCCGTTGGATCAGGCGCTCGCCAGCATGAAATATTACAAAGGCCTTCCGCACCGCGAACAAGAAATCGGCGAAAAAGACGGCATTCTTTATGTCGATGACAGCATCTCCACCACGCCGCAATCCGCCTTAGCCGCGCTGGCCGCCTATCAAGACAAGCCGGTCACCTTGATCGCAGGCGGACAGGACAGAGGCATCGACTTTACCCCACTCACCGATTACCTGACGCAAACCCCGTCCATCCCGGTCGTATGTCTGGGGCAAAGTGGCGCAACGATCGCTACCCTTCTCGGCCAACGCCCGAATCTGCATCAAGCCAAAACCATGCAACAAGCCGTACAAATCGCACAAAGCGTCACACCGCAGGGCGGCGTCATCCTGCTGTCCCCGGCTTCGCCGAGCTATGATATGTTCGAAAATTATATGGCGCGGGCACAGGCCTTCGCTCACGAAGCAGGCTTATCCAAAGCCTCCAACAAGATCCGGTCATAATTGTAATCATCCGGCCTGAACTGAAGGAAGTCGCTGTCCTCGGAAGGAAACGCCGTCTGGTAAATAAAGTAAACCGGCAAAGGTTCCGTGACCTGAAGCCAACGAGTCTTGCCCGCATGGATCGTGTCTTCAACGCGTTCCAACGTCCAGTCCGTCTGGTTGCCAGCCAGCACGATAACGGCGAAATTCTCCGGATCGCGAAGCCTGACACAGCCGGAACTCAAATGCCGACGGCTCTTAGCAAACAGCTCTTCATGGGGCGTTCCATGCATATAAACGGAAAAATTGTTGTCAAAATCAAATTTGATGCGGCCTAAAGCATTCATCTCCCCCGGAGCCTGCCTCAGCCGGAAAGCAAACTCACCGGCAGAAATTTCATCCCAGTCGATTTCAGCCCCATGCGGGTCACCCGAAGCGCCGCCTTTAATCACAAAACCCATTTTCTCCAGATAATGGGGGTCCTTACGGAGTTTGGGCAAAATATCCCGACGCGCAATCGAAGCCGGTACATGCCATGAAGGATTAAAAATAACGCTACGGATTTTACTTTGGATAAAAGGCGTTTTGCGATCCGCACGCCCGGCGACGACCGGCGCTTCATAGATTACCTCGCCATCCTCGACGACTTTTAACATGGTGGACGCAATATTGACCTGAGCATACCGATCGGGCAGATGGCGAGTCATGTGACGAAGCCGCTCCATGTTGGCCTCAATCTGTGAAATCCTGTACCCAACGGAGACGTTCATAGCCCGCAAGGTCCGGCTACCAATATCTCCATCAACCTCAAGCCCATTATTCGCCTGATAGGCCCGCACCGCCACACGCAAAGCAGGCGTAAACACGGACTCGTCCGTGTCCTCATCGTAATCTTCAATCTCGTAGCCTTCGGCGACAAGCCGTTGGCGAACACGGACCAGACGTCCATCCCGCTGACCCTCCCTCATGGTTTCGCCATAAGGGACAACCGGCCAGCCACCGTTTGCCTGAATAGCGCGATAGCGGGCAAGCGCCTGCGCCAACGCCGTATAATCCGGATCACTCGGCTGCAAAGAATCCAGAAAAGCTTGCACCGTGCCTTGCTCAATCGCCGCAGCTAATTCCCCAAGCAAAGGCCGAGCGGGACGGGTAAAGCTCCACCCGACATAAAGAGGAGTAAGATTAACACGACGCCCGTCCAGATCGCGGGCGATTTTCAAAAGCCAATCCGTCACTAAAAGGTCAAGCTTAGCTGCACCTTGAGGGGTAATTTCACCTGAGGCCTCCAACTCGCCGCGCATTTCCTGCACCGGATAGTCCTCGGCAATCAGGCCGTGATACGCGACAAAAACCTGCATGGATTGGACAAATTTTTTCAGCGCAACTCGGTCTTCCTCCTCGCTTGTTTGCCAGAAAGGCTCAAACCCGCGCGGCTGATATAAAAGACGCAAAGCGGGACGATCCAAACGATAGATAGCCCCCTCCGTCGGAGCAGACAGGTCATGCTCAATCGCCTTCGCCTGAGAATCGTCCGACCAAAAGGGGAAAGCCATCGCCTTTTCTGGGGCCCAAGCGACTAAAGCCAGAGCCAGCAGGGCGCATCTAATCAAAACCGTAGGGCTTGCGAGCATCATAAAAAGCCGTCATATGTTTCAAAGCACCCCTTCAACCTACACTTTTTAAAGAAGAGTGTCAGCCAGCAATCTCGCCCCATGCCGCATCATTTCGAAAAACGCACTGTCCCTTATTCCTGCGAACAAATGTACAACCTTGTTGCAGATGTCGAACGTTACCCCGATTTTCTTCCCTGGTGCCAAAAAGCGACGGTTATTCGCCACGGTGAGGATCAAATGAAAGCCATCTTGGCGGTCGGGCACAAATCTTTTCACGAAACCTTTACCTCGCTGGTCAGCCTTACCCCGCCATCGGGCATCACGGTCGAATATGGCGGAGGCCCCCTCAAGCATCTGAACACGCGCTGGACCTTCACCCCGCTTGAGGGAAATCGTTGCGAAATTACCTTCGACCTTTCTTTCTCATTTAAATCCTTTCTACTTAGCGCTATGATGGACCTGTTTTTCGACAAAGCCTTTCGACGTATGGTTTCCGCTTTTGAGGAGCGCGCTCAAGAATTGTACGACAAAAAAGAAGAAGGCCCGCCATGTCCGGATTAAGTACCCCCTTTCCAAGCGCCGTGATTTTCGATTGGGACAACACGCTCGTCGATACATGGGACGCGATTGCCGAGGCCCTCAACAAAGTCCGCGCCATGGCTGGACTGGAAACATGGACCGTCGAAGAAGCCCGCATCAAATCCGCCTATCCGTTACGCGTCAGTTTCCCAAGATGGTTCGGCGACGAATGGGAAAAAATGCGCGACATTTTTTATGACCATTTCCGCAAAATCCAAATGGAGCGGCTCCAACGCAAAGAGGGTGCCGAGGAATTACTGCTCTGGTTGCAAACCCAGAAAATCCCACTGTTCGTCGTCAGTACCAAGCGGCAAGACCTGTTGCTGGCCGAGGCCGAGCATCTGGGCTGGCGTACTTTTTTCACCGAAATGATCGGGGTGAGGGACGGCTCCCCCAGCAAGCCGAACCGCCAGCCTGTTGACATTGCGCTGTCAAAAGCCGATCTTTGTGCCGACAACCCCAGCGTGTGGTTTGTCGGAGATACGCATGTTGACGTTGAATGCGCCTTGTCAAGCGGATGCACCCCTATTTTTGTGTGGAATTTGCATCAAGGCCAAAAATTAGGCATAAAAAACAACTTTTCTGATTGCGTTGCGATAAAAACCGCGCTTAGTAAGTGGAATAAGAATAGTTCCTAATTCAGAAAGGCGATCTATGGGCAGTTGCCGTCAGGAAATACAGGATATCCTTTTGGGACATCTCTGTCAGCATAAGGTGCCAACGACCATTTTCCTTGTGAATGGCGTAAAACTTCAAGGCATGGTAACGTCGTTCGACGACGAGTCGGTTTTGTTGCGTCGGGACGGACACGTCCAGCTTGTTTATAAACATGCCATTTCGACCATCATGCCAAACGTCCCCTTGCAACTATTCGACGGCACGGAAGAAAAGAGTGGCGAACAAACAACGTCCTGAAAACGAACGCCCAACACCTCCCCAAACGACTGACAAGTGCGATAAAGAAAGGGCCTATGTCCTCAAACCGCTCTTGCGTGCGCACAGCGCAGGGCCGCACGGTTCCTTACGCGAAGGGGAATCAATGCTGGAGGAAGCGATCGGCCTTGCGCAGGCAATTGACTTGGAAGTTGTGGGATCGGACCTTTTCAATCTGGCGAACCCGACCCCCGGCACGTTGCTGGGCTCCGGCCTTGTCGAAGAATTTGCACAGCATTTCGAAGAAGAAAAGATCGACCTTGTGGTCATCGACCATACGCTTTCGCCGGTGCAGCAACGCAATCTGGAACGCAAGTGGAAATGCAAAGTCATCGACCGCACCGGCTTGATCCTTGAAATTTTCGGGGCCCGCGCCCGCACGCATGAGGGCAGACTTCAGGTCGAACTGGCCGCCTTGTCCTATCAAAAATCTCGCTTGGTCCGGTCATGGACCCACTTGGAAAGGCAGCGCGGCGGTTTCGGCTTTATGGGCGGCCCCGGTGAATCCCAGCTTGAAATCGACCGCCGATTAATCACCAAGCGGATTGTAAAGTTAAAGGAAGAGCTGGATCAGGTACGCCGCACGCGCGGCCTGCAACGCGAAGCGCGGCAACGCGCCGAACACCCGACGGTAGTGTTGGTGGGTTATACGAACGCGGGCAAATCCACCTTGTTCAACCGACTGACTGGTGAAGAGGTATTGGCCAAGGACATGCTCTTTGCGACGCTGGACCCAAGCATGCGCGGGCTCAAGCTTCCCAGCGGGCGACGTGTTATCCTTTCGGATACGGTAGGATTTATTACGGACCTGCCCACACATCTTGTCGAAGCCTTCCGCGCCACGCTGGAAGAAGTCCAGCTTGCCGACGTCATCCTGCACGTCCGCGACGTGACACACCCCGAAGCCCGCCTGCAAAAGGAAGCCGTTGAAAGCATCCTGTCGGATTTGGGCATTGAAGCCGACGATGGACGCCTGATCGAAGTCCTAAACAAGTCCGATCTTCTGGATGAGGACGAACGGCACAATCTGCAAAGCTATGCCTCGCGCCAATCGTGGGACAGCCGTAACGCACTGGCTTTGGAAGGGGTATCGCCACAGGCTCGCGGCGGTCTGGTCGCCGTCTCCGCTTTGACAGGGGAGGGGATAGAGGATCTGCTGGCCCTGATCGACGAGCAACTGGCCGCTCAGGTACGTCTCTACAGCTTTTCTTTACCTCTGGAGGAAGGAGCAGCCTTGGCTTGGCTGTACGGTCATGGTAAAGTCATGGAAAAGGCGGATAAGAAAACCCGGACCCATTTAAAAGTGACATTGGATCAGGCGGACTATGGCCGGTTCATGAGCAAGTTTGGAAAAATTGTACATGAAAAGCATCAAGAGTGAGGCCGTCGAGGCTATAATCTGCGAAACAGCCGACACTCTTATTCTCCCCAGATTTCAGGAACTCCCCCAAGGGGCCGTCCAGTATAAATCCGTCAACAACCCGGTTACGATCGTGGATCTGGAAGCGGAAAGGGAGCTTACCGCCCGTCTGACCGACCTGTTGCCGGGCTCCAAGGTCGTCGGCGAAGAAGCTTTTGAACAAAACCCCGCCATCCTCGATCAATTCACCGGCAGCGATCCGGTCTGGACCATCGACCCGCTGGACGGCACCAAGCTTTTTATCGCAGGAGCGCCCTATTACGGGGTAATCATCTCCCTTTCGGTCAACGATGAAACCGTGATGGCGTGGCTGTACGACCCAAGTTCAAAGGAGTTCATTACAGCGGAAAAGGGAGCCGGAGCCTATCATCAGGGACGAAAGCTTCAAGTGCTGGAACCTGAACCGCTCGAAAGGCTGCGCGGCGTAATGGGCGCGCGCCTGCTGGACGATTACGCCAACTGCCAAACCCCGCCTGATATTAAAAAGCCTCAGTTTTCGCGGATGCTCTCATCGTGCCACGACTACGCGCGGCTTGTCGCGCCTAAACCACATTTCTCCGGCAAAACCGATCAAATGCACTTCCATTGCTGGAAACAAACCTGCACGCCGTGGGACAATGCAGCAGGGGTCCTCATCAACACCGAAGCCGGAGGATTCACCGCGCACTGGAATGAAGAACCCTTGAAACCCTCCCACTATGGCCGCGGCATTTTAACGGCTCCCAACCGCGCCTGTTGGCGCATCCTTCGCGACTGGATCATGCGCTTTTGCGAATTGCCAGAGATTTAGGAAATCTACAGGGTTCCTTTTCTATTTTTAACCACTTGACCGTGCCCCCCTTTTCATTAAATTCGTTCTAGAGCAGATCGTGATTAGGTTGGCGTCCTTAGACGACAACCTAAACGCGTGAATCTGCTCGGCAGCAATGAGTTAGAGCCTTTTCCAGCAATAGAACGTGCGACAACCTTTTCGGAAAAGGCTCTGGTCAGTTTATCAGGAGGGCGCCCAATGCTCCGCCAGTTAGTTTTCCTTTCTTTCCTTCTTTTGCTTTCACCGGTTTCCAGCGCCTT
>JBFWLD010000081.1:0-8203 GCA_050252315.1 Bdellovibrionales bacterium | reverse complement strand
ATGATATATTCCTGGGCCTCTTTGTTCTCCAGAAAATCTTCGAGAGTCGTGATTGCTCTCTTCCCCAACCATTTTCCCTTCCATGTATTTTGACCTGTCTCCTCTGTTTCAGCAAAAACATAATATTCAAGATCACGCAAAGCCTCAGCCCGCATTTGATATTTTCCGATACGTCCGGTTCGTGCATGCTCATTCTCGACACGTTGGTATGGATCTGTTCTTTGTCCCTTTGCTCCGTAACCTGTAGTATCGGTTTCAAGCTGGGCCAACTTGTTCAAGAAAGTGTCATAATGAGAAATCATATCTTCCTCTTATTTTTACACATAAAAAAAGGCCGCTCAAAAGAGCGACCCCATTCACCTTGTCCTGCAGACAACAAAAAAGCCCGCGAAAAGCGGACTTTGGACACAGCAAGGCTTGGCAATGTCAATAGCCTAAAGACACAAAAGGATCAAGAATATTTAGACGTACCACATAAGTGACTGCCACCCGAAGCTTTAGCGTAGGGTGGTGACCCCGGTGGGACTTGAACCCACGGCCCTTTGATTAAAAGTCAAATGCTCTACCAACTGAGCTACGAGGTCATACAATCAAAGTGAAGGTGGCAACCTAAGAACCGGAAGCCCCAAGGTCAACAAAAAAGTAACAGATTAACCTTACTCTTTGCTAAATATAAGAAGTATCTCCTTATATTTCCCTAACAACCACGCAGCGGAAGGCCTTTGGCCCCTTGGCTTGGAAAGGAGGCTCTGGATTTATGCGCCTGAACGCTTTAGGCTGGCGGCACTTTCTTCCTGAACAAGGGTTTCCCATGACCACCGGATCGGCCAAACGTTTTTTCCTTTGTCTGTCCCTTATGGCGCTTTTGGCCGGATGCGATCCCCACAACGACGTTGCGGGCAACAAAAGTGCCTCTGCCCTCCCCCATATCCGCGCCAGTCACGAAATCCGCTGCGGCTACCTGATTTATTCCCCTTACCTTCGCCGCGACGCGAATACCGGGCAGCTTTCCGGCATCTTTTACGACGTCATGGAACAAATCGGTCATAACGCCGGTCTGAAAATCCTCTGGACCGAGGAAGTAGGTTTTCAAAACATCATCCCCGGCCTTGACGGCAAACGGTATGACGTTTTTTGTGGGGGTCAATGGCCAAGCGCTACGCGCGCCATGGCGGAGACTTTTTCCGAACACGCCTTTTATAGCACCATTCAGGCGTGGGTTCGCACGGATGATACGCGCATTCATACGCTCGACGATATTCGACGCGTTAAGGCTCGGCTTTCCGTCATCGACGGGGCCATCGAAGATCAAATCGCCCGCGCGGACTATCCCGATCTTGAACGCGTATCCATGCCGGACATCACGCCTTTTTCACAGAATTTTGAAAATGTCGTATCCCATAAGGCCGACGTCATTTTTGCAGAACCGTCAGGGGTGGCCGAATTTTTACAAAACAACCCCGGCACGCTTCGTTCCCTTGGTCTTGAAAACCCAGTTCGCATTTACGGAAACGCTCTGACCGTTAAAAAAGGCGATATGGAACTGAAAGAGTTTCTGGATTATGCCATTCAAGAGCTGGTTTATAGCGGCCAGATGGATAAAATCCTGAGAAAATACGAACCCGTACCCAACGCGTTTCCGCGTGTCGCGCGACCCTATCAACTGGCAAAAGAAAAAACTTAGAGCCTGTTTGCGATCTTGATCCGCAATCAAAAACAACAGGACAACCTCTTCTGTGCGGCAGACGCCGCGCGACTGGATCCCGTTTTTCGGGAGGGATACCGATAGGGTTCCGGAGAGATGAAGTGGTTTGTAGGGGGATAAAAAGGTAACCCCACCCCGAAAACGACAAGCGTTTTCGACCCGCTCTGCCTACGCCAAGGCTACGGCAGACAAAAGAGCCTGACCCTCCGAAGCTTTAGCGTAGGAGGGCCGCAAGGGGCGGGTGGTTGGGCTTGGGACGTGGGGCAAGATTTTATAGTCATTCTTATTTCATTTTATAGTCCTTCTTCTTTCAAATGACGATAAAGGCGCAAGAGTCGGTATAGATTCTTAGGGTCAGGACTCCTTAAATTTAGAGAGTTCCGCCCTTAATCTCGGACTTCGGGCGAGACTTTTTTGCGGCTGGCCTCTTTTTTGAAGCGTTTGCCGATCTCTTGGGCGACGCGTTCGCTCACGAAACTGCTGATGTCGCCGCCTAGCACCGCGATTTCCTTCACAAAGCGTGAGGAGATGAACTGGTGCCGGTCCGAGGCCATCAAAAACACGGTTTCCACGTCGTGGCACATGCGATGATTCATGCCCGCCATCTGGAACTCGTACTCGAAATCCGACACGGCGCGAAGGCCGCGGATCACGATATCCGCCCCCATCTCCTTGGCGTAATGGACCAAGAGGTTGTCAAAGGGTTGGACCTCGATATGTGCGCCTTTCTCAATCAACGGCGCGACTTCGGCTTCCACCAGCTTGACGCGGGCTTTCGTGTCGAATAACGGGCCCTTCCCTGCGTTTTTCGCTACGCCGATGACGAGCTTATCCACGAGCTTGGAGGCTCGACAGATAATCTCGTAATGACCAAGGGTGATCGGATCAAAAGTGCCGGGATATAGACCGACGCGAAGTTTAGTCTTCATCAGGGAAATTGCCCTCTTTTAATGATTCGCGCCGTAAGTTTGCTCGGCTAAACGTAAAGATTCAAATAAAAAGGAACGTTCACACACCTACGCCTGCATGCCTGCTTGATGGCAGGGCGATCGCCTATAGATTTTATGAGGAAAAGTAGGCAGGTAGCCCCCCAAAAAAACAAATGGGATTCCGGATCGCCCCTGAAAAAGGGGGCGTCCGGAATGACAACGGCTGGGGATTGGTTCTTTAATGGAAAGGGAATGCGAAGACGGAAGGGACGGGCTGGATTCCGCATAAACTTTTCTTGGGGAAAAGTTTTGCTCAAAGACGTTGAGGGTTGGTCTTAAGTCGGATGGCGCGGGGATATTTTTCAACAGAGTTGATGCCAAACGTCTAGTTACGGTTGTAACCATACGCGATTACCCTGCACTGGATGGGGGATGCATTATACAAACCAAAGGCCTGACGCTTACGTCTCTTGCGGGGGTGTTTCGGCCTCATCCGTTTCGTCCGCCTCGACATCCAAAACAGCGACGGAGACGACTTTTTCGGCGTCTTCAACGCGGAAAAGGATCACGCCTTGGGAGCCTCGGCCCGTGATGCGGACCCCGTCAACCGGCATGCGAATGACTTGGCCGCCGTCCGTGACCATCATGATTTCCTGCTCGTTCGTCACAGGGAATGTCGCCGCGATCTGGCCGGTTTTTTCCGTCAGGGCCATGTTCGTGATGCCCTGCCCGCCACGGTTCGTGAGGCGGTAGGCGTAGGCCGAAGTGCGCTTGCCGTACCCGCGATCCGAAACGGTCAAAAGATACTGATCCAAGGCTTGAAGCTCGACAAAGCGTTCAGGGGTTAACAGCGTGTCGGTGGCGCTTTCCTCTTCATCGACGCCGTTAGAGGCTTCGTCGTCGCCGGTCGCCAGCATGGCTCGTCGTTGTTTGAGGTAGGCGGCGCGTTCTTCCGACGTAGTTTCTACATGCGTCAAAATCGACATGGACATGACTTCATCGTCCTTGCCAAGGCGGATGCCCCGAACGCCGGTGGAGGCACGGCCTGCAAAAACGCGGACATCTTCGACAGCGAAGCGGATGGCTTTGCCCTGACGCGAGGCCAAAAGCACGTCGTCCTCGCCGGTGCAGGTGCGCACCGCGATCAGGCGGTCGCCTTCGTCCAGCTTCATCGCGATGATGCCGCTGGGGCGGACATTCGCAAAATCCGAAAGCTTGTTGCGGCGGACATTGCCGCCCGACGTTGCAAAGAAAGCGTCCAGATTTTCCCACTGGGCTTCGTCTTCCGGCAAATGCAGGGTTGTCGTGATCGTCTCGCCCTGTTCCAACGGCAGAAGGTTTACAAGCGCTTTGCCCCGGGCCTGAGGCGTGCCGAGCGGCAGGCGATAGACCTTCATTTTGTACACTTTACCGATCGAGGAGAAGAACAACATCGGCGTGTGGGTAGAGGCCACAAAGATTTCGGAGACAAAATCTTCATCCTTCGTCGTCATGCCAGACCGGCCTTTGCCGCCGCGCTTTTGCGCGCGATAGGCGGACAGCGGTACGCGTTTGACGTAGCCCGACATGCTGACCGTTACGACCATATCTTCCCGCTGGATCAGGCTTTCGATGTCTTCTTCGAATTCCTGCGCCTCAATCGTCGTGCGGCGCGGCGTGGCGAACTTGTCGCGTACCGCGAGGATCTCTTCCTTCATGATCGTCAAGACGCGGGGACGGTTCGAGAGGATATCAAGGTAATCCGTGATCTGGTCCGTCACAGCGCGAAGGTCGTTGCCGATCTTATCACGCTCGAGCCCCGTCAGGCGATGCAAGCGTAGGTCCAAAATGGCTTTGGCTTGGGTTTCCGACATGCGGTAGGCGCCGTCTTCGCCCACGCCGTTTTCATCGACCAACGCGATCAACGGGGCGATGTCTTCGGCAGGCCAGGCCCGGTCCAATAATTGCTGTTTGGCGATCGAGGGGTCGGGCGCTTTGCGGATCAAGGCGATTACTTCGTCGATATTCGCGACGGCGACGGCCAGACCTACTAAAATATGGGCGCGGGCTCGTGCCTGATTGAGTTCGTAAATCGTGCGGCGGGTGATGACTTCTTCGCGGAAATCGACAAAGGCGCTGATGATCGCGCGGAGATTCATTTGCTCCGGACGACCTTTGTTCAGAGCCAACATATTCGCGCTGAAATTCGTTTGCAGCTCCGTATGCTTGAAAAGCTGATTGAGGACGACATCCGGAACCGCGTCGCGCTTTAGCTCGATCACCATACGGACGCCGTCGCGATCGGATTCATCCCGCAGATCCGATACGCCTTCGATCACCTTGTCCTGAACCTTGCGGGCGATGTCTTCGATCATCGTCTTTTTGTTCTTTTGGTACGGGATTTCCGTAACGACAATCGCGTGGCGGTCTTTGCGGACTTCTTCAATATGGGTGCGGGCGCGCACGCGCATGCTGCCATGGCCCGTATGTGCGGCTTTACGGCATTCGCTGTGTCCCAGAATTAACCCGCCCGTCGGGAAGTCCGGTCCCGGCACGATTTCCAACAGCTCCTCAACCGTGACCTCCGGATTGTCCACATAGGCGATGCACGCGTCGCAGACTTCGCCCAGATTATGCGGCGGAATGTTCGTGGCCATGCCGACCGCGATGCCGTTCGCGCCGTTGACCAGCATGTTCGGGAAACGCGCCGGAAGCACAACCGGCTCGACCGTGATTTCGTCATAGTTCGGCTGGAACGCGACCGTGTCCTTTTCAATATCTTCGAGCAGCGTTTCCGCCACCTTGGCCAGACGCGCTTCCGTATAACGCATGGCCGCCGGAGGATCGCCGTCCATGGAGCCGAAATTCCCCTGCCCGTCCACCAACGGCAGGCGCATTGAGAAATCTTGCGCCATGCGGACCATGGCGTCGTAAATCGCGCTGTCGCCATGCGGGTGATATTTACCCATGACGTCACCGACGATGCGCGCCGATTTTTTATAGGGTTTGGAGCTGTCGTACCCGCCCTCTTTCATCGCATACAGAATGCGTCGATGCACCGGCTTGAGCCCGTCGCGCACGTCCGGCAGCGCACGGCTGACGATCACGCTCATCGCGTAATCGAGGTAAGAGCGACGCATTTCTTCTTCAATTGTGATCGGGGCAATGTCGGAAGGCGGAACAAGGGTGGGCACTTGCGTATCGGTCAAGGGAATACCTGTTTTTGTTTGTTTTTATAGAATCAAAGGGGGCTTTTAGCCCGTCGCAAAAACTAGCATTAATCGCCGACAAAACCAACCAAAAAAGGTGTAAAAATTCTTTATATGTCAAAGGGTTATATAAAGGTAGCGATCACTTACTAATTATCATCGGAAGAATGCCGATTGTCTGGGTTTTAGAGATCTCGTTCCCCTCCATCGACAGCTTGACGGATAAGAACGTAGCCTCCGGCGGGATAGGAAAAAGATCAAGGGTCCTGTCCAAATTCGATTGATTAACCGTGGTGCCTGAGGCCTGGCAAATAATTGTAGAGGACCCCAACAAAGAAGATGTCGGAGAATAAGCTACCGTTACATAGCCATAAGCGTCCGCACCCTTGGCGGAACAGTAGGTGGTTATCTTAAGATGCGTCGCTTCAGCCGGAAGAGCACAGGAGTAGGTCGCCGTAAGGTCCTTCGCTGTTCTTGAATAAGAACAGGAACTACTAGAAAGGGCCGTAATAGTACTTCGTCCCGACGCGCTTTCATCGCTTGTCATACTTTTCCAAATCAGGCCGCCGCTTCCGTCGTTCATACAGGCAATAAGATTTTCGGACCCTCTATCCATCGTTGTTACACCCAACTGTTCACAGGCTTTGTCCGGCCCGGCAAGGCAAGAGGTCTGTTCCGTCGTACTGGGCGTACATATCGCCCAAGCTGGAGGGGCGTCTATCGAGGAGCAAAAGGTTAAGGCGGACGCCGCCAAAAAAATTTGAATGCGCATGCAAATACCCACGAAAAACAATGAGTTGTTATTATTCCCCAAATATATAACCAAAGCCTTAACGCTTTATTTGTTCTCGCGTAGCGGATCTTTAACCTTTTATTGTTCCTCTTGTTTTCATGCCAACGATTAGGTAAAGTCTTTTTTAAACAATTTTTAACCTTTTTTATAGGCTATCGAATGACAGGATTTCTTTCTTCTTTGCAAAAATATACCGCCGTTGTTGTTCTTTTGCTGGCTGTTTCCGGCTGCAAAAATGCTGATAATACGGTGAAATATACGCTGGCAGGCGCGGCCATCGGTGCCGGAACGCTGGCCATCGGCGTTGCCGCAACCGGCGGATGTATCCCCTGCGCGGCTGGGCTTGGCGCGGCCATCGGTGCTGGGATCGGCTTGAGCCTCGATACGCTTGAGAACAAGCGCTAAGTTTTCATAAACCATTTGGTAGGACTCTTCGGCTAAAAGAAAGGTTCGATCTTTTTTTTCGGAGCGTTCTCTTATGCTTTCACGTCTTCTTACCGCCGCAACGCGCCGTAGCGCGACGGCTTTGACTTTGGTTTGCTTTTTAGGGCTTGCAGCCTGTAGCGACCTGACCACTCAACAACAACGCGTTTTAACCGGCGCTGCCATCGGCACAACGGCTGGGGCTATCGGCGTGGCCATCACCGGCGGATGCGTGGCGTGTGGGGCCGCTATCGGCGGCGCTGTCGGGGCTGGCACCGGCTATCTGTACGATTATCTGGATCAGAAGGGCTATTGAGCCAGATAGGTTCTTAGAACCTGTTCAGAATCTCGTTCCGGCTAAGGATTTTTGTCTCTTTTCGAGAACCGTACCTAAGTGTACATAAGGTACATGCGGAACGGAAGCGCAGAAAAGGGGCAAAAAGCCAACGCCGGAATAGAGATCATGAAAAGGTTCTTAGGCTACCGGCACGCCCTATCATCGCAGAAATGAAGGCAAGCGAACCTGCCACGAGCACGATGGCCGGGCCGGAAGGTGCGCTCAGGTAAAAGGACAAGAGCAATCCCGCGTAGGCGGAGAAAGACCCGAGCACCATGGCGACCGGAATAATCTTGTCGATCGTTCGTGCCCAATGCCGCGCGGCCAAGGCGGGCAAGATCATTAGACCCAACGCCATGAGCGTTCCCAAAACCTGAAACGCCGCGACCAAATTGACCATCAGTAGGATGAAAAAGAGCGGCTGGCTCCAGCTATTCAAGCAATGCCCCGCCGCCGCAACGCGCAGAAAATCAGGATCAAAGCCTTCGACTACTAGCCGACGGTAAAGCGCGGCCAGCAAAAAAAGGGATAGGCTACTGACCGAGGCGACCAGAAACAGGCTTTCTTCATCAACCGCCAGAATATTCCCGAACAACAGATGCATCAGGTTGACGCTGCTTCCTTTCATGGAAATCAAGGTTACGCCTGCGGCCAGCGACAAAAGATAGACCAAGGTAAATGCGGAATCCTCTTTCATACGGGTCCAACGCGTGAGCAAAAGCACCAGTAACGCTACGAGTATCGCGGCGATAACGCCGCCCAGCGTCATGGCCCAAACGGAAAATCCTGCGATCAAAAAAGCAACGGCAACGCCCGGCAAAATGGCGT
>JBFWLD010000080.1:0-8284 GCA_050252315.1 Bdellovibrionales bacterium | reverse complement strand
TTTTATGACAATCCGGGTTGTCAATTGATGACGAGCGCCTACCGCCTAATGACGCACACGGCGGATCGAACGATGACGCTGGCTGAAACTGAGATTAAAGACCCACGCGATATTCTTTTTGCGCGTTTTTTTGCTTTATCTGAAAAGGGAGAAATTTCGACGATCGGCACGGGCATTGCTGCTGACGCGCCCTACTTTCAAATTAATCGGACCGTTCTTGATAAGCTGCATGCTTATCAAGGGAAGGACACGCAGGTTCAGACCTCTTTACATTTAAACGGCGACGATCCTCTTCAGGTATTTACGTTGAACGGTTTCTATTTTTCTTCCAAGGGACATCGTACTATTGAACTTCCTGTTAACCGATCTTTTGACCCAAACGATGTTTGGACGATCCACAATGCGTTAGCGATTCCTTCTAAACATTTTCCGACCGGCTTTGTTTGGACGGATGCTTTGACGAACGCAGGCAGCGTGCCGGTTCTGGGAACGCTTGCCCGACAGCATGTGACGGGCGGCGCACTTATTTATAAACCAACCGGAAGTTATATTCAGTTCGGATAAACGTATAAAAAGAGAAATAAAAATGGATGAATTTTATCCCCAACCCGCAACAAGGCTCCCTCTTCAAATTCACGACGTGGCGTTGACCAAGACAGGCGCGCAGATTGTCCTATACAATCGCAGAGAACTGCCCTATCCGTTACAAGCTCTCGACATCGAAGTCCTTTCAGGTGCGGCCAAAAGGCCCTATTCCTATTTGGCCGATGAATGGCGACGACAATCCCTAAAAGTCCGCGTGCCAGCCGTAATTCCAGCAAAAAGCCATCGAACGTGCGACGTTGATCTGGGCTGTGATCCAAATAACATTTTGTCTTTGAATATACGACAAGCTACCAACCACCGTATAGATGGCAACGAAAAATATCGTTCCTTTCATTTTAACGTACCTATCGGCGGCCTTACCGCCCCCGCCCCGCGCCCTGCTGAAATTATTAAAATTGATCATCTGACGGTAGCGCATGGTCAGGACGGCACTCTTTTCGTGATGCCGGTTATAAAATACGAAGCCGACGGCTTGAGCGTCATCCCGCCTGAAAAGAAAATTCTGATAAAAAGATTATTTTATGTCGTCTATCAAAGGGATGAAAGAACAAATAAACCGGAAGAACGTTCCGTTGCGCTCTTCAAAACCATCAAGCGCGGTGGAATTGCAACACCGCGTAATGCTATCCGTATTCCGCCCTATTGCCATTTTACGCTCTTTACCCAAATTGCCGTCGAAGACAGAATCTTACCGCTTGGAGCGACACTTATACAGCACGGCGATGCAGGGACACGGGGCGTAAGTCTTGAAACGCAGTCATTAAAACTTAAACCATACGCTTCAACCCCCTAGCCTTTTAGGAATGAGACATAAAAACATCGGAGTTTTTTTATGATAAAGGCTCATTCAAGACTTAAACGACTGAACCCGCATAATTTGCAGGCTCCTTTTACAATTAAGGATGCATGCAGCAGTTGGACAACTTTGACCTTCGATCTTCACAATAATTCTGAACACGTTCTTCACGTCGATCGAGTCTTATCTAACTTCTATTTTGGCACCTCTTTTTGCACCCAACACATTATACAGGTTCACAAAACATTGCCGCCTGATACAAAAACGAGGTGCCGCTACGATCATATGGTCTATAGGTATCCAACGGACGTTACCTTCATCGGCATGGGGTGCATGGCCATAGAAGACAGGCGCTACTTAAGTTTAGTCGATCGGCGTATTCCTTTTAATACGCCCTTTCCCGTTCACCTTCGCACAGCTTCTGATCGAGAAGCTCCATACGCGATCCCCTGCATTTCAGCCGAAATGAATGCACACCAAGAAATCATGTTTCGACCCTATATATCTTCAGATGAGCCACTCCATAACAGTCCATTACAGATAATCTGCGATGAGTTTACGAAAACACGCTACGTTGCAAGCACAATCCTTACATTAAGGCCCGCATCAGAAAATTCAGACGGACGTATATATCAATCGGATCTCCGGCGACATAGGGATTCCGGCTTGGTCGATCAAATCGTTCTTAGCTCCCTTTATACGCCGCACGGCGTTTTTCCGCTCAATGCGATTATTTGTCGCAACGACATAAACCCTTCGCGAATTACCTATCGGCGAGGACAGCGCGTGAAAATGGCGCTACGTTAACTCGCTAAAAAGAAAGTCTAACATGGAAATATCGTCTCAACATATTGTTATGGAACAGGCAAAACCTTTTTTATCAACGGCGCTGATTCTGTCCGCCACGGCGATTCAAAAGGGTCAGATGATTAACGGCATTGAGCTTGAGGTGCAAAATATGTCTGCGCAAAGCATCCCGCCGTCCCGGATTCTATGCCATATCAACGGCGTTAAGGCAGGGCGACGGTGGGAGGGAGGATTCATCAAAACATCCGCAAGACCCTATGTTTTTACGTCGATACCGTCCATTAGACCGTTGGAAAAGACCGTTCTTCGCTTACTGATGTGGCCCGATCCTTTATCCGAGATTTCATCCATAGATTTAACGGCCATGGCGACAAGAGACGTTAGGTCAACAGGAAAATTCGTTGAACATTTCGATACGCCAGTTGCCGTTTCCTTGCAGCTAACGCCGCCAAAGGTACCTCAATTTTCCCTGACGCGCATTGTTGTCAGCAGTCCGCCAAACGGGAACTTCTCTATTAGACCCTATTTAAGGCTCACTGATTCCGATACCCCGCCTGATAGCCCCTTTCCGCAAATCATAGAACGAGTCAATTTTGCTGCCTTTCACGCTTTATATGGGCATCTCAAGGCTAAAAAAGACTCATGTCGCATCGCAGGTTTTATTCAAGGATCGACGGAAACAACGCGTCGAGAACCTATGTTTCTCGACCCGTCCCTGCGATTTATTATCTTTCATACGGTGAAAAGCCGACAACTAAAGAAAAATGGCGCTGGGTGGGTGTCGCCGATGATGGCCTTGTTTTCGCATCATCCGGAAAAGCCGGATAATCCCTTTAGCCTGAAATCCATGATTCTTCCCTTGCAGGCGGACCGATGATGCGTTAGGCCTTCCGGATGATGGAAGCAACGCAGAATCTTGACTCACTGCCCCCTTATTTTCAGGGGTTGAACGCGGCGCAGCAGCAAGCCGTGACCGCTTTGGACGGGCCCGTGCTCGTTTTGGCCGGAGCCGGAACCGG
Source organism: Bdellovibrionales bacterium (assembly GCA_050252315.1). GTDB lineage: Bacteria > Pseudomonadota > Alphaproteobacteria > UBA9219 > UBA9219 > UBA8914. The sequence goes on along the minus strand of JBFWLD010000080.1, from coordinate 5,056 downwards.
GAAGACTCGGGTTTTGACCACGCGGTTGGCTCATCTTTTGGCTACGGGTAAGGCTGTGCCCGCGCAGATTATAGCCGTGACTTTTACCAATAAGGCGGCGGCTGAAATCCGCGAGCGCGTTTCCGCTCTTTTGGGGCGATCGGTCGAGGGATGGTTTTTGGGAACCTTTCATGCGCTGGCGGCTCGGTTGCTGCGTCCCTATGCCGAGCGGGTCGGGCTTAAGCCCTCTTTCACCATTGTTGGGACCGACGATCAATTGCGGCTTATCAAGCAGCTTTTGGAAGCTGAGAATATCGACGAGAAAAAATCTCCGCCGCGCGTCGTGCTGGGCGCTATCGAACGGTGGAAAGATCGCGGGCTTTTGCCGGAGGACGTACAAAGCGAAAAGTCCGAGTTGGCCAACGGCAAGATGCCGAGGCTTTACACGCTGTATCAAGAACGGTTGCGCGAACTGAATGCCTGTGACTTCGGCGACCTGCTTTTGCATCACCTAACCTTGATGCGCAAGCATCCCGACGTGTTGGAGCAAATTCAAAACCGTTTCCAGTATGTGCTGGTTGATGAATACCAAGACACCAACGTCGCGCAATATTTATGGCTGCGGCTGATCGCGCAGAAAAACAGGAATATTTGCGTTGTCGGGGATGAGGATCAATCCATTTACGGATGGCGCGGCGCGGAGATCGGCAACATCCTGCGCTTTGAAGAAGATTTCCCCGGCGCTGTCGTTATTCGCCTTGAGGAAAATTACCGATCCGGCGGGCACATTCTGGCGGCGGCTTCCGGCGTGATCGCGCATAACGAAATGCGGCTGGGCAAAACGTTGTGGACCTCGGCAGAGCTTGGCGAAAAAGTGCATGTCCGAACGCTATGGGATGGCGAAGAGGAAGCCCGGTGGGTGGCTGATGAAATCGAGGCTTTGCAACGAAGGCAGGTGCCTTTGTCGCAAATCGCGATCATGGTTCGCGCTGGGTTTCAGACCCGGCAATTCGAAGAGCGGTTTATTTCGTTGGGTATTCCGTATCGCGTTTTGGTTGGCGCTCGGTTTTATGAGCGGCAGGAAATTCGTGACGCGCTGGCTTATTTGCGGTTGATGGCTTCGCCCGATGACGATCTGGCTTTTGAGAGGATCGTTAATGTGCCTAAACGCGGGGTCGGGCCTGCGGCCCTGCAACAATTCCATGCCTTTGCCCGACAGAATACGTCTTCCCTGTTCGAGGGCGTTGTGCGGCTTTGCGATACGGATGAGCTGAAGCCCAAAATGCGCAACACCATGCAGGTTTTTACGCAAAACTTTATCCGGTGGCGCGGGCTGTTGGACTCGATGCCGCATGCCGAAGTCGCGCAGATTGCTTTGGACGAGTCCGGCTATACCGGTATGTGGCAGGCGGATAAGTCTCCGGATGCTCCGGCGCGGCTCGATAACTTAAAGGAACTTGTCAGCGCTATGAGCGAATTCGACACGCTCGGCGCTTTTTTGGAGCATGTGCAGCTCGTTCTCGAAGTCACCGACAAAAGCACCCAAGATCAAGTCAGCCTGATGACCCTGCACGGCGCCAAGGGGTTGGAGTTCAACTATGTCTTCCTGCCCGGATGGGAAGAGGAAATTTTTCCATCGCGCCTTTCCCTGACCGAACTTGGCAATCGCGGGCTTGAGGAAGAGCGGCGGCTTGCCTATGTCGGGATTACGCGTGCGCGCGTCAAGGCGTGGATCAGCCATGTCGCTAACCGGTTCGTCTATGGCAACTGGGTCAATGCCCTGCCCTCCCGCTTTATCAACGAACTGCCTGAGGCGCATATTGAGCGTGTCACTACCATCGGATCGCAAGGCGGGATGGGACGGACTAGCGCCAATCTGGGCGGATGGGATGAAACGCCCCGCGAGAAAATCGCGCCGCTGTGGCAGCAGATTAAAGCCACGCAATCCCGCGCCGAGCCGCTTCAAATCGAAGGGCGCGCGCGCGAAGTTAAGGCTACGGTTTATCGTGAGGGTCGGATCAATGTCGGCGATCACGTCACGCATGCGACGTTCGGCAAGGGCGTTGTTCGCGCCGTGGAAAAGGACAAGCTGGAAATTCTTTTTGAACGCGGCGGCGTTAAAAAGATTGTTGAGCGGTTTGTCGCCAAGGCGTGATTAACGCAAGGCCATATCCACTAAGGGCGATGTTCTTTTTATTCTTGTGGTCGGGACATCGTCCTCGCCGGGGATTACGTCCGGCAAGTCAACCATGACAGGGTTGAAACCTGTACCTAAACGGCCATTCAAATCTGGGGCATAGGTTCGACTGAGCCCCGGAAACCGTCTGCTTTGGAACTCTCCGCACAGGCGCATACGTCGCTCGCAGGCCTCTTTGATCGAGGACATCGAGTCCTTTTCTCCGGTCGCATACGCTTCTTGGAGGGCCGCCGCTTTGGGAGGGTTTCGCGTGTTCAACTGATTAAAAAGATCAAACCACAAATTATGCACGATGCTTCGGCGGTTGATGTCCGTTTCCGGAATCGTTACGGAAAGCTCGGCAACATCGTCTAAGATTTCAACAAGCTCCGGCTCCGTGGTTTCTTTTTTGCGCACGCGGTGGACGATCGTTTCATAATAGACCGCGTGCATATACTCTTTTATTTCATCGTCAATGCCGGGAGAAACGATGGCTTGTTTCGCTTCCCCTTGGACCTGTCGCGGGGCATAGGGGATATAATGCCATAATACGGTCGGCCATAATTTGACACACGTTTCTTCAACGCTTGTCGGGTCTTTCTTTTTAGCCATCGAAAGCATGGATTTTTTATTTCCGGCAAACACGCGCAAAAGCTTATCGGCGATATAAGGGGTTTTAACTACGGCTGCCGTTAGTTTCTTTTCAAAAGCGTTGAGGGCAAGCTTGTGTTTGATGAGTTCGGAGCGCTCCGCGCTGGTAAGTTCCTTTGGCTCCGCGATCCGAATTCCTGCTACATCTAGATTTTGCAGAAATATTTTTTGGGCAACGGAACGCGGAGGAAAATGGCAACACAGGTACCTTACGCTCAAGGCTGCCGCGTAGGCCTGTTTAATCGCCGAAGCTTCGTCTTCAGGCTTGGGATCAACCGCATAGGACAAGAGGTGATCGAGAAAACCGGGCGACTTGCGGGCCCGACGACAGAGCAATACATGCGTTTGTCTGACCGCGTCAGGCAAGGTGCTCTTGCCCCATGAGCCGCTGAGTTCCCTGTAACTAGCATCTAGGGCTGTTTCTATCTCGTTTATCGGGCTAACCGTCACGTGCGAAACCCTCAGAAAATACGGGGGGGTATAGGGACAAGGTACTATAATTTCCCTGTCGGAACAACTAACCTGTTGATTAAAATGGTTTCATAGTTAATATGTTGCGATGGCTAAGAATTCTTCCTTTTATGTGTGTCAGGCTTGCGGGGCTTCCTTTCCCAAATGGGGCGGGAAATGCGAGGCTTGCGGCGCGTGGAATACCCTTGTTGAAGAGGCTGCGCCTGAGGGGCCTCCCAAGGGCCTGCACAGTGGGGGGAAGACAAAAATCAAGGGCAAGGCTATTTCCTTTGTCCCGCTTCGCGGCGAAAAGAAGCATTTGCCGCGCCACCTCTCCGGTATCGGCGAGTTCGATCGGGTGGTCGGCGGCGGATTAGTTCCCGGCTCGGCAACCTTGGTCGGCGGCGATCCCGGTATCGGGAAATCGACTTTGCTGTTGCAGCTTGTCTGCAAATTGGCTCAGCAGGCTCAGGTTGCTTATATCTCCGGCGAAGAGGCCATTGATCAAGTCCGGCTGCGCGCTGAACGGCTCGGCGTGGCGGACGTGCCCTGCGATCTGGCAAGTGCCACTTCGGTTAGGGATATTGTGGCGTCGCTCGATCATGCCGACGCGCCGGATATTCTTATCATCGATTCCATTCAGACTATGTATGTCGATACGATCGACAGCGCGCCAGGTACCGTCGCGCAGGTGCGGACCTCGGCGCAGGAATTGATCCGCGTCGCTAAAAAACGCGACATGGCTATTATCCTCGTCGGGCATGTGACCAAGGAAGGCACCATCGCTGGGCCTCGCGTTTTAGAGCACATGGTCGATACGGTCCTTTATCTCGAAGGCGAACGCGGGCATCAATTCCGTATTTTACGCACCGTCAAGAACAGGTTCGGGCCCACCGACGAAATCGGCGTTTTCGAGATGCAAGAATGCGGACTGGTCGAGGTACATAATCCTTCCGCCCTGTTTTTGGCTGACCGGCACGGGGATACGTCCGGCGCGGCGGTCTTTGCCGGGATGGAGGGTACTCGGCCCGTTTTGGTAGAGATACAGGCTTTGGTCGCCCCCTCTTCCTATGGCACCCCGCGGCGAGCCGTGATTGGATGGGATAGCGGCAGGCTGGCCATGGTGCTGGCTGTTTTGGAGGCAAGGTGCGGCGTTGTGTTCGGGAATAACGATGTTTACCTTAATGTGGCCGGAGGGCTGCGCGTGGCCGAGCCTGCTGCCGATTTGGCCGTGGCGGCGGCGCTGATTTCCTCCCTGACCGGGGTGGCTATGCCCGCTGAGGCTGTGGTTTTTGGCGAAATAGGCCTTTCCGGTGAGGTTCGGCGGGTGTCTCAGCCGGATTTGCGCCTGAAAGAAGCTGCTAAGCTCGGTTTTACGCAGGCTATTTTGCCTAAAACAGACAAAACTAAGAAAAGTAAGCTGCCTGCTGGGTTGCAGACGACGGAAATTAGCCGGTTGCAGGAGTTACTACCGCTGTTTAAGAGTGGATAGGTTTGGTGAAAAAGGACCCCTCCCCGAAAAAGCTAAAGCTTTTTCGACCCTCCCGCAGGGGGAGGATGATTAGGCTTGGTGTTTTTTGAAGGGATTGGGACCTAACTGAAGGTGGGAATGGGTTTGGTACTTTTGGATAGGTTGGGTGAAAAGGGACCCCTCCCCGAAAAAGCTAAAGCTTTTTCGACCCTCCCGCAGGGGAGGGTGATTAGGCTTGGTGTTTTTTGGGGGGATTGGGACCTAACTGAAGGTGGAGTGGGTTTGGCTCTTTATCTATAGGCTTAATCTACAGGCTTAAGATTGGAAAG
>JBFWLD010000079.1:0-8511 GCA_050252315.1 Bdellovibrionales bacterium | reverse complement strand
AAACTGATAACAACGGTCTTTTTTCTCTGTCTGACCTGCCCTTCGGCAGCCTTTGCGACAGCCTACTCGTCCCAAGACTCAGACGGAAACATCCAGTTCGTTTTTGACAACGCCTCCTCTATTAAAATCGCTCCGTCTGTCAGCGGATCAGGGGGCGGTGCCTGTTCGTCCAGCTCGGCGGGAGCCATACGCTACGTTCCAGCAACAGGAACCTTCGAAGGCTGCAACGGCGCGACGTGGGGCTCGCTTGCGGGCAGCAGCATGCCGTCCGGCGCCGTCATGGCCTTTTACCGCTCGTCCTGCCCGTCGGGATGGATTCCTGCAACATATATGGCGGGTCGGGTTATCATCGGAGTTGGCGCTTCCGGAGCCGCCGGATCAACCTATCACCCGCTCACACAAAGTGGCGGCGAAGAAACCCATACGCTTAGCCTCTACGAAATGCCTGCCCATAATCACGGCATTGCCGAATATGCGGGCCGAGCTGGACAAGAAATCCCCTATAGCGCCCACCTTGATTCAAGAGTTAACGGAGCCAGCAGCGCGACAACCACCTATAGCGGAGCATCTTATCCGCATAACAACATGCCGCCTTACACCACCCTGCTCTACTGCCAAAAAACCTGATCCACCGATTAGCGCACACATAAAAAAGGGGGAAGCCACCAGCTTTCCCCTTTTTTTATTCTTATAAAAACGCCCGATTAAGCGCTCGCCTCGGCAGCCTTGGGCTCGCCATGCACAATGATAGGCTTGGCCTTGCCTTCGACCACATCGCGGTTGACCACGACCTTCTCAATCCCCGGCGTTCCAGGAAGGTCGAACATGCATTCAAGCAGCGTCCCTTCCATGATCGAACGCAACCCACGAGCGCCAGTCTTCCGTTCGATGGCTTTCTGCGCAATCGCGCTCAACCCGTCGTCCGTCACCTCAAGCTCGACATTCTCCATATCGAACAAGCGCTGGAACTGCTTGACCAACGCATTCTTAGGCTGGCTCAAAATATTCACCAAAGCGTCTTCATCCAGATCTTGCAACGTGGCAATGACCGGCAAACGACCGATAAACTCAGGGATCAACCCGAACTTGAGCAAATCATCCGGCTCCACTTCGCGCAAAACATCGCCCATACGGCGTTCATCCGGCCCGCGCACATCCGCCCCGAAACCGATCGAAGACCCGCGACCGCGTGACGAAATAATCTTGTCCAAACCGGCAAAAGCGCCGCCGCAAATGAACAAAATGTTCGTCGTATCGACCTGCAAGAACTCCTGCTGAGGATGCTTGCGCCCCCCTTGCGGAGGCACCGCCGCAACGGTCCCTTCCATAATTTTCAGCAACGCCTGCTGCACGCCTTCGCCCGAAACGTCGCGCGTAATGGAAGGATTGTCGGACTTGCGGCTGATCTTGTCGATTTCGTCGATATAAACAATACCGCGCTGAGCCCGCTCGACATTGTAATCCGAAGCCTGCAACAGCTTCAAAATAATGTTCTCGACATCTTCACCGACATATCCGGCTTCGGTCAAGGTCGTCGCATCGGCCATGGTGAAAGGCACATCAATGATCCGCGCCAAGGTCTGCGCCAAAAGGGTCTTACCGCACCCGGTCGGCCCCAAAAGCAGAATGTTGGACTTGGCCAATTCGACATCGCCACCGCGAGCGCCCGCTGCCAATCGCTTGTAATGGTTGTGGACGGCGACCGACAAAACGCGCTTAGCCTGATCCTGCCCAATGACATAATCATCCAAAACCGCCTTGATGTCGCGGGGAACGGGCACGCCGTCGCGCGATTTCACAAGCGAGGTCTTACTCTCCTCGCGAATAATATCGGTGCAAAGCTCGACGCACTCATCACAGATAAAAACCGTAGGCCCGGCAATGAGCTTGCGCACCTCGTGCTGGCTCTTGCCACAAAACGAGCAATACAGCGTATTTTTTGTGTCGCTACTCTTCGTCATTTAAGACCTTCCCTTTCACCGATAACCTACTAAGTGATGGTTACCCGATTATTAACATCGGAACCCTCACCCGCTTTTTCAAGCCGCCTTTTTATCCCCTTCCGGCGCTTCGGGACGTTGGGTCACAACTTCGTCAATCAGCCCGAACGCCTTCGCTTCATCCGCCGACATAAAGTTGTCGCGCTCGACATTCGAAGAAATCGTGTCAAACGATTGACCGGTGTGCTTGACATAAATCTCATTAAGACGTTGACGAAGCTTAATAATTTCACGCGCTTGGATCTCGATATCCGTGGCTTGCCCTTGTGCGCCGCCGGAAGGCTGATGGATCATGATCCGACTGTTGGGCAAAGAGAACCGCTTGCCCTTTTCCCCAGCGGTCAGCAAAAGCGACCCCATCGAGCACGCCTGCCCGATACAAACCGTAGAAACGGGACAGCGGATATATTGCATCGTATCGTACATCGCAAGGCCGGAGGTCACGACGCCACCCGGAGAATTAATATAGATCGAAATCTCCTTGGTCGGATTTTCGGACTCAAGGAAAAGAAGCTGAGCGCAAACAAGGCTGGAGATATTATCCTCAACCTGCCCCATCAGGAAACTGATGCGCTCCTTCAAAAGGCGGGAAAAAATATCGAAAGAGCGTTCCCCACGAGAGGTCTGCTCGATAACCATCGGCACAAGATTGGCATAGGTCTGAATAGGATCGCGATCAACAAAAGACATAGCAAAAAGCCCCCTTGCATAGGAACATAAAGGAAAGATGACCAAACAACCTTGGCGAAAGAAAGGCGCGAGGCCCCTCTTCAGAAAGAACGCACCCGAACGGGCATGAGCGGCACTTTATACCCATCGCAGTTCAAGCGTAGGATATTCAAAGTCCCCAAGACCGGAACAACAGAGAACATCTCCATTCTGCGAACCATTCTTGAGTTGCGATAGTTATAAAGAGTCTTGAAAACAAGCGCAAGAAGGGAAGTTTTCCCTTCCTCAGGCGGAAGAATTCTTAAAAAATCAACTCGGATCGGCTTTTGCGCCTGCGACACCTGCCTTAGACGCTTCAGGCCTAACCGCCATCTTTCTCTGTGCCGCTGTTAACAGAGAACCAGCCGCCGCCGAATACCCCTGAATCTGACCATGCCCATCGACGACAACCGTCGGCGCATGAGTCAGCCCGACCAGTCGCCCTGCGTCGGCGGCCTCCCCGCGATTGATCCTGATAATAAGGCGGGGCGCGGTAGAAGCAGTTTGCTCAGGCTGCGTCACGCGTCGCCCAACATAAAGAAAATCTACCTTCGTCGGCACACGCTGCACCAAAACACACAACCTTTGGGGGGAAAGGAAATCCTTCAACTTACGCCCATATCCCCATAAAGCGCCATCCCGTTCACTAAAAGGGAAAAGCCGGTTGTTATCACTTACCGCAACAACTTGCAAAACTTCATCTGTAGGACGTTTTTTAATACAGGCAGTCTGTGTCCAGCATTGATGCGGATACAGAGAAAAATGACTTCCCGTCTCAGATGAATTTCTACAAGCCTGTCCCATACCGCACCTCATCAAAGAAAATGGCGCAAAGCCAAATAAGGGGTCTGCCTCCATCTCCTGACAGAGGCACGTTGGACAGGGATAAAAAAGGAAAAGAACAAACTAATTTCCGTTTTCATCCCAGTCTAACCCAAAGAGCAAGACCAAACAGCCAAGCCCAAATCGGATTGGAAAGATAATCCCGGCAAGTAAAAGAAGGAAGAACTAAGAAAACAAAGGAATCAATACATTAAATCAAAAGACCACAACAAGTAGTGCCTTTTTCTTGCCACATTTCAACCCCGCACCCGCCTTATTTGCACACCAGTGCAGCAGCAGACGGGCTCCTATGCTGAACATGCCCACGTGCCGAAAGTAACATATAAGCATTATCCTTATGAAGGATACCTCTCGTCCGCCTATAGGCGGTCGGTTGGGAACAATAAAAACCCAGCAAATCCGCCATCGAACATTGGATATCCACATCAACCTGTTTACCGTTGAAAATTTTCTTACTCTTGATGTAAAGGTCTTTTCCTTCGCCCTTCTCGACCAAGAAATCCGCAGACTGCGCGTTTCGAAAGGTTCGTGACAGCTCCGCTAATGGCTTTACAGTAATCGTCCCAATCATAGGAAAAAGAGAAACAATCGAAGAAACGCCCGTTTCTTTTTGCCATCTGCAAATGTAAATCTCACCATTCGACAACACGTCATCCATATGACGAAACAACGGGTATTTAAGTTCCTTCCCAGCCTTATCAACAAAATCAAACCAAGAAGAGGGGCTCTTGGCATACCCTTTGGGGAAAAGATCGGGATCAGGATAAGAAACAGGCGGAACCGCCTCAAGGGTTCGGGCAACACAGACCAAGAAATACGGCTTCTTGGCAAGAAACCCGTGATCTGGCAAAAGAACCGCCTGCCATTTCCCGCCACTCGCGTCAGCACTAAACACACGCTTCTTTACTTTAAATGTCCGTGCCATAGCACCCCGCCGTTATCCTTTAGAACTGGGATAAAAGTAACGAATGCTATCATCAATCCAGGGCTGAGCAACAACGATGCAATAAGGTCGAGCCGACAAAAACTTTTGATCCGGCTGAGTTTCCGTCCAATAAACAGTATTATTAGCGGAATTCAAATTCTCTTTAATATTGCCCATGCCTCCCCCCTAATAAATGAAGCTTAAAAAATATCGAAAGCGTAAGTTTACTTAAAAAAACGACGGACAAACGACAACCCTGAAACTAAAAAAGGCGCCCGAAAGCGCCTTTTTTAACCATAACAAAACCAAATCTCAGTCCATTTCTTCCGGAAGCTTCAAAAGCTTCTCAGCGTCAATCTTCTTTTCCGTGATCTTGGCCTTCTCGATAATGAAATCGACGACCTTCTCCTCCAAGAGCGGCGCGCGAAGCTGCTCGATCGCGCCACGAGTCTTGGTGAAATATTCGAACACCGCCTTTTCCTGTCCGGGATAGCGGCGAGCCTCAGCCATCAAAGCGCCTTGCAGCTCCTTGGGCGTGACTTCAATCTTGTTCGCCTCGGCCACATGAGCCAACAGCAAGCCGAGCCGCACGCGACGCTGAGCGATCTCGCGATACTCAGCCTTCAACTCATCATCGCTCTTCTTGGCTTCTTCAGCATCCAATTTACCGGCAGCCTTTTCGCGTTCGACCTGAGCCCAAATATTAGAGAACTCGGACTCGACCATAGTTTCAGGCAACTCAAACGTGTGGGTCTTAGCCAACGCGTCCATCAGCTCACGCTTCAGCACGACGCGAGAAACCTGCGCATAATTATTGGAAATATCGCCGGAAATACGCTCACGCAGTTTCTCAAGCGAAGGGAAACCGATTTCCTTGCTCAGCTCGTCGGTCAGTTCGACCGGCTTGTGCTCACGAATTTCCTTAAGCGTCACAGCAAAAACAGCCTCCTTGCCGGACAGATGAGGCGCATGATACTCAGCAGGAAAAGTGACATTAATGTCCTTCTTGTCGCCAGCCTTCATACCGACGACCTGCTCCTCAAACCCTTCGATAAAAGAGTTGGAGCCCAACTCAAGGTGATGATCGTCACCCTTCATGCCGGGATGAGCCACCCCGTCAACCGTACCGTCATAATCAATAACGGCGACATCGCCCTTCTTGGCGGCACGAGCGCCGGAAATTGGCTCAGGCTTACTCATCGACTTAGCGATACGTTCGATCGCCTCATCAACGGTCTTGTCGGTAACGTCGGCAACCTGCTTTTCAAAGCTCAGCGTTGCAAAATCCACAGCCTTAATCTCAGGCAAAACTTCCAGATCAAGCTTAAAGCTCAGCCCATTCCCTTCGCCGAACTTAATTTCATCGACCTTAGGCTGCATGGCAGGGCGCAGCTTACGTTCGGTCAAAGCATTTTCGACCGTCTCATTAAGCAAACGATCCATAACCTCGCCCTGAGCCTCATCGCCGAAACGCTGGCGGATAAGGTCGAGCGGAGCCTTCCCCGGACGAAACCCTTGGATCTTAGCCTTCTTGGCGATCTCTTGAAGACGCTTGGTCATCGCAGCCTGCACCTGATCTTCAGGCACGGTAATAGTAAAAGAGCGCTGCAATCCCTTGCTTTTGTTTTCCTTAACTTGAACCTGCGTCGTCATATCCTGATAATCCTTCTTGTTTCTTCCACATATCGCTAAAAGAGGGGCGATACTTACCATCTTACCCAAGGCCTGTCATCATATAAAAGAAAGTGGTTAACGCCCTCCCCGACGACTAAAACCATTTGAAAGATACTGAAAAGCTGGATAAACAGAAAGCGTCTTTAAAGCAGAAAGTAAAAAAATGGCTTCACCTAATATTCCAACAGACATTAGCCAACTCGACCTAGATTTAAAGATAGCCAAGAATTACCCTTGGGCAATGCCTGTTATGTCGTTGCTGACAAGCCTCTTAAGCGGCGAAATCTTACTCCACAGCGGCGTGGACGGACTAAAATCCTATGGGCTATCCGTAGCAACAGGCCTTGTAACAACGCTCTTTTTTCAACGCGCGAGTAAAAATGCCTGCGAGCGTACGATCAATTTACGCATTCAGCAGTCACTAAAAAAGGATAACAATCACATCTTGTTTTGGAACGCCCCGCTCGACCAGTCATCGCGGACCAACAATTCGATCTTCCTAACAACCCTAGCCGGCTTCGTACATAGCGCTGCCAGCTTACCCTTTCTTGCCACAGCTCAACACCTTATCTTCAACAGCCCAACATCCCCCTCTTTTGTCCAAAATGCGACGCAGGCCTTCACATTAGGAACAAGTCTAGTCGTCACCCTCCTCTCTTCCCACTACATGGCCTCAAGGGCTAACATGCCCTTCAATGAGTATTTTTCTCCAGTCAACCGGGAAACCTTCGTTCAGGACCAAGCCGCAAAACCAAAACTTCCGCAAACGGCCAAAGCCTTTCGTCTAATAAAAGGCCTGCTCAAAAACCCGGGACGGTAAAGGGACAACGCACCTCACGCCCCCAGCAAAGCGAACGCAGCCGCTAACGCGCCCAGCAAAAAAGCGGTAAGCGGCTCCATCTTAACGCGCCCTTGCGCCCCACTTTTGCGAAAATAAGAAAACAGGGGCTTACGGTTAAAAAAGACATGCGCCGCGCCCACGGCAATAAAAGAAAAACCGAACACGATATGGAGATCGCGCCAGTCTCTTTTAACAAGCGCCAGAAAACTCCACCCTCGCGCAGGCCCATGCGGCGCGAAATAAAGGCAAAGCCCGCTGACGGCGAGCACAAAAAAGCAGGAAACCATCAGCACCGAAATCAGCGCGCGATAAGAAAAAGACTTAGGCATTATCCCTCCGAAACCAACTTATAGTCATTCGACTTAAGAATTGCACACTACCTTAAACGCATGGTATTCTTTTTTCCGACGCACCCGACACAGTGTCGGATGAGCAAAATGTTCTCAGGGCGGGGTGAAAGTCCCCACCGGCGGTAAAGGCGCGATAAAGCGCACGAGTCCGCGAGCGCCTGTTGAAAAAAGCACAGGCCCCCACACTCCCCTTGCGGGAGGGTCGAAAATGCCAAGGCATTTTCGTGGAGGGGTCCCAGCCCAATCAACAGGGTCAAGCAGATTACGGTTCAATCCCGAAACCGACGGTCACAGTCCGGATGAAGAGAGAACGAAAAACAACCATCCCTTACACCCCGCAAAGGTGCAAAGGATGCGCCTTTTCGTGCATGCCCTGATTCAAGTTTGAAGGAACAAACGATGAATCAGTTCACCTTACTCCCGAAAAAAAATCTTTCCCGTCTAGCCGCCTATGTGACGCTTCGCGCGCAAACCGATCTGCCTACCCAGTTCGGCCAAACCAAGCTTTATGTGTTTCAGGAAAACAACCCAATAACCCGCTTCCTTCGCCTGACCGAACGAGCCGCTGCCTTGTTCGGCAAACACTTACCCCCATGGTTGAACGACGCTTATACGCATGTCGCGCTGGTCACAGGATCGCCCCAACCCGGCTGCCTCATTCGCATACACTCGGAATGCCTGACCGGAGACGTTTTCAAATCAGCCAAATGCGATTGCGGCGAACAACTCGAAGCGGCCCGCCTTAAAATCCAAGACGAAGGCATAGGCATCCTTCTCTATATGCGGCAAGAAGGCCGCAATATCGGCCTCGTGCATAAAGTTGAAGCCTACAACCTGCAAAGCACGCAAGGCTGCGATACAGTCGACGCCAACCGCAAATTAGGCCTCCCCGACGACGCGCGAACCTATCGAGCCGAAGCGGCAATCCTAGCCAGTCTCGGCTTGAACTTCGTGCAAGTCCTAACCAACAACCCCAAGAAAATCGAAGGGCTAGAAAAATGGGGCCTAAAAGCCGAGCGCGTCCCACACGTTATCGAGGCCACCCCACACAGCCGGGATTATCTGAAAGCCAAAAGAGAAAAAATGGGCCACCGCATCCCTCAAGAAAGCCTCGCAGCATGTAACGCCCTCCGTTAACACTCTATTTCCACACCCAACCCCACTCCAACC
>JBFWLD010000078.1:0-8526 GCA_050252315.1 Bdellovibrionales bacterium | reverse complement strand
CGGCCTATGATCCAATCGCCCCTTGCCCCCTTCTTTGGGGTAGAACCGTTTTTTTGTTAATTGGTGCACCCGAAGAGATTCGAACTCCTAGCCTTTTGATTCGTAGTCAAATGCTCTATCCAGTTGAGCTACGGGTGCGTCGCCGTGTGGCAAGGCGTGCAACCTAGACAATCATGGCTCGAAATGCAAAGATTTTTTTGAATTATTTACCCGCCATTGCGTGGATGCGGGGAAGGCGTTAACCTTATCTCACTGATTCTCCGGCAAAAAGGAGCCATTTCATGTGCGTTACCTGCGGATGCGGCCATCCGGGCCACGATCACCCCCACGAGCATGACCATGACCACGATCACGGCCCCCTAGACGCCGCGCATCACCACGACACAGCGGCGACTCGAGCGATCCAAATAGAGGAAGACATCCTCGCGGAAAACAACCGCTATGCCGCGCAAAACAGGGACCTATTCGCAGCGCATAAGGTGCTGGCCCTTAACCTTGTTTCGAGCCCCGGCTCAGGCAAAACAACGCTGCTAGCGAAAACCCTGTCGAGCGGTCGTTTCAAGGCCGCCGTGATTGAAGGCGACCAAAGCACGGACCTCGACACCTCGCGCATCCGGGAAACCGGAGCCCCTGCGATCCAGATCAATACGGGGCAGGGCTGCCACCTTGACGGGCACATGGTCGGGCACGCGATCCGCGACCTTGGGATACCGGCGGGGACGTTGGATAGCGGCGTGGCCTTTATCGAGAATGTAGGCAATCTGGTTTGCCCGGCCTCATTCGACCTTGGCGAGGACGCGAAAGTAGTTCTGCTTTCCACGACCGAGGGCGACGATAAGCCGCTTAAATATCCGCATATGTTTGCAGCGTCGAAGCTGATGCTCCTAACCAAGATCGACTTGTTGCCGTATGTGCCGTTTGATGTCGAGCGGTGTATCGGCTATGCGCGTCAAGTTTCGCCGGATATTGAAGTGATCCAACTCTCCTCAACGACGGGGGAGGGGATGGACGCATGGTATAACTGGATCGAAGCGCATAAAAAGTGACTTCCTTTGAAACCCTTGTCGCGACGCGTATCAAACTGCCGAGGCCCCTACCGGCGGTGCTGGGCGTGGGAGCTTTTTTAAAGAATGAGCTGTGCCTGATCCAAGGCGACGAAGCGCTGATGAGCACGGAAGTCGGCTCGTTGGAGACACCGGAAGCGGTGCGCATGTTCCGGCAAGCGGCGCAAACTTTTCTTGAAGCCGCCCCGATCGCGCCAGTGGCCATCGCGCATGATTTGCACCCGGATTTTTACTGCACGCGCTGGGCGCAGGAGCAATCCCTTCCGACCTACCCAGTCCAGCATCACCACGCGCACGCGGCAGCAGTCATGGCGGAGTACGGAATAGAAAAGCCGGTCTTAGCCCTAACCTTGGATGGGTTCGGCATGGGCCCGGATCAAGGCTCATGGGGAGGCGAGCTTCTGCGCGTTGATTCCAGCGGGTATTCCCGCCTTGGGCATTTATACCCGTTCGCCCAGCCGGGCGGCGATGTTGCCGCGCGTCAGCCATGGCGGATGGGGGCAGCAGCCTTGTATGCGATGGGGCGAAAAGAAGAAATCGCCGAGCGTTACGCGGATTACCCAGCGGCGACGCATCTACAAGAAATGATCGACCGTGGGATCAACGCGCCCTTAACGTCGAGCGCCGGACGTTTGTTCGATGCGGCATGTGGCCTGTTAAACGTGGTGCCTGTTGCGCAATTTGAAGGCGAAGCCCCGATAGCGTTGGAGAAAATGGCGACCGCGCCTCAAGCCGACCCGAACGGCTGGATGATCGGGGAAAATTTGATCCTAGACCTGCGCCCGCTTTTGAGTGCCCTAACACGACAAACCCCGGAGCAGGGAGCCAACCTGTTCCACGGCACGTTAGCGGCAGCCCTGTTGGATTGGACGCATCAGGCCGCCGCGCAAACCGGGATCAAAGACATCGTTCTTTGCGGCGGCTGCTTTTTCAATAAGGTCCTAACCCGCCTGTTGACTCAAGGTCTGTGCGAAACCGGTCTGTCGCCTTTAGCTCCCAAAGCCCTGTCGCCGGGCGACAACGCCCTAGCGCTCGGTCAAGCCTATGCCACAGCTCTCCTTTGTCAAAATTCCGGAGGGATTTAAGGATGGCTCTCCCTTTTTTGAAAAAGACGTCATGCCAGCGAAGGCTGGCATCCCATTTATTTTTTATCATTTTTTCAGGTAGAGGGTCCTCCTTTCCACAAGGCCCCCACCTCCGTTCAAAGGAGTAAAACAATGTGCCTAGCCGTACCCGCCAAAATCACGGAACTTCTCGACGGCGACAGAGCCAAAGTAAGCCTCGACGGCGTGATCCATGAAATCTCGCTTTCCTTGGTCGAAGATGCCGGGATCGGCGATTATGTGATCGTGCATGTGGGCTATGCCTTGTCGAAAATGGACCCGGAAGAGGCCGCCAAAACGCTCGCTTTGTTTGAGGAATATAACGCGGCGGGAAGGGCGCAAAACGCATGAAATATATCGACGAGTTTCGCGATAAACGACTAGCGGAAAAAATCGTAGCAGCCATCCGCGCGGAAATCCATCCGGAGCGCACCTATCGCTTCATGGAGTTTTGCGGTGGGCACACGCACGCTATTTTCCGCTTCGGCCTGCCGGACCTGTTGCCTCCCCAAATCCGAATGATCCACGGGCCGGGCTGCCCGGTCTGCGTTTTGCCGATGAGCAAGATCGACGCGGCCATACAGCTTGCGCAAAAACATAACGTCACCTTGTGCACC
Source organism: Bdellovibrionales bacterium (assembly GCA_050252315.1). GTDB lineage: Bacteria > Pseudomonadota > Alphaproteobacteria > UBA9219 > UBA9219 > UBA8914. Next base: position 5,742 of record JBFWLD010000078.1, on the reverse strand, counting down.
TATGGCGATATGATGCGCGTGCCGGGCGGGCAACGGCTTTCGCTTTTGAAGGCTAAAGCCCAAGGTGCGGATGTAAGGATGATTACCTCGCCGCACGATGCGGTGGTGTTGGCCCGCGACAATCCGGAGCTGAACGTCGTGTTCTTCGCGATTGGTTTTGAAACGACCACGCCGCCGACCGCTGTCGTGCTTTCCCTTGCCAAGGCGTGGGACCTCAAGAATTTTTCCGTTTTCTGTAATCATGTGCTTACGCCGCCAGCCCTGAAATGGCTGCTGGAGGCCAGCCAGGATACACAGGCCGACGTGCCACCGCTCGACGGTTTTGTAGGGCCGTCTCATGTCAGCGCCATCATCGGCACGCGCCCCTATGAAATTGCAGCGCTGGAATATGGTAAACCGGTCGTGATTACAGGGTTCGAACCCTTGGACGTTTTGCAAGCCATCTTGATGCTAACCCGTCAAGTCAATGAAGGCCGCGCAGAAGTTGAAAACGAATATGCCCGCGCCGTGACCGCAGACGGCAATGTCAAAGCGCAAAAGCTGATGGCGCAAAGCTTTGATCTGCGGGAATCGTTTGAATGGCGCGGCTTGGGCGTTATCCCGAACAGCGCGCTTAAACTTAAAGAAGATCTGTCGGCGTTCGACGCTGAAAAACGCTTTCCTCTTGACCCCAGCCCTACCAAAGAAAATCCGGCCTGCCAGTGCCCCGCCATTTTACGCGGAGCCAAGACTCCACCAGAGTGCCCCCTTTTCGGCAAGGCCTGCACGCCGGAAAATCCGATAGGCGCGTGCATGGTTTCCAGCGAAGGCGGCTGCGCAGCATGGTATAGTTACGGACGGCGTTCATCGCCTCAAAAGGGTGCCGCATGACCGAAAAGTAACGTTTTCTAGATTTGCGACCGATCGTTATACTCTACCGTCATACCGGCCCCGCATCACGGTGCGGGGCAGGCTCCAGCCGGTATCCAGTAAAACTCAACGAAAGAAAAAAGAATTTTGAAAGGGTGTAACGAATGCAAAGTTTGGATTTGAAAAAAGGCCGCGTGGATATGACGCATGGCAGCGGAGGCCGCGCCATGGCCCAGTTGATCGACCGGCTCTTTGCGGCAGCCTTCGATAATCCGATCTTGAGCGAAGCCAACGATCAGGCGCGCTTGACGCACCCGCAGCTTGAACATCCGGGCAGCAAGTTGGCATTCAGCACAGATTCCTATGTAATTTCTCCACTTTTTTTTCCGGGCGGGAATATCGGTTCGCTCGCGGTCCACGGCACGGTAAATGACGTAGCGCTCGGCGGAGCCCAACCTTTGTGGTTGTCGGCGGGCTTTATTCTGGAAGAAGGCCTGCCGCTTTCCGATTTGGCGTTGATCGTGGAAAGTATGGCCGAAGCCGCCCGCGCAAGCGGAGTCCGGATCGTCACCGGCGACACCAAAGTCGTCGAAAAAGGCAAAGCCGACGGAGTCTTCATCAATACCGCAGGCATCGGCCTGTGCCGGGAAGGGCTTGACCTTTCCGTGGCGAATATCCGTCCCGGCGATGCGATTTTGGTAAGCGGCACACTCGGCGATCACGGCGTTGCCATCATGGCCACGCGCGAAAAACTGGATTTTGAAAAGCCGATCCTGTCCGACAGCGCCCCGCTGAACGGGCTGATCGAAACCATGATGGACTCCGGCGCAACCTTGCACGCCATGCGCGACCCAACCCGTGGCGGGCTTGCGGCAACGTTGAATGAAATGGCCCAATCCGCGAAAGTCGGTATGACGCTGGACGAGGCCGCGATACCAGTTCTTCCCCAAGTCCGCAGTGTATGTGAAATCCTCGGCCTTGACCCGCTCTATGTCGCTAATGAAGGCAAGCTGATCGCGTTTTGCCCGCAGACGTCCGCGCCAAAGCTCCTTGAAGCGATGCGCAGCCATCCCTACGGCGCCAACGCTGCGATCATCGGAACAGTAACGGAAGACGATCAGTGTTTCGTAGAAATGAAAACCACCCTCGGCGGCGTCCGTATGGTCGATTGGCTCGCAGGCGAACAACTTCCTCGCATTTGCTAAGATTTTTGTGGATAAGTTAACCAATATTTCATTTCTAGGCCGAAAAATATTGATCGAAGGATACAATAAGTTTTAAAGTATCCACATACATTGAATGCATAATTTGTTTAAGCGGTTGTTGAAAATGTGGAGGAACCCGTGCCTTTAGACCCTAGAATCCTTGAGAGAATATCTAAAAAGACAGGATTATCTGTCGATCAGATCAGAGATATGTCTCCCTCAGCCCTTCGACGATATTTTACCGAACGAATGCACAAACCTTTTAGCTTTATTTCTGTTTTTCCTATAATTGGTCGAGGCAATGTTTTAAGAGATCGTATGGTGTATTCGGATAAGTCTAAAAGAAAGAAAAGTATATAACGTTACGCGAAAGTTGAAGGTGGTTTATGGCGGCGCTGAAGGATGTTTTTAATTATTACTGGGAATATACTAAGCCGTTATATTGCGAAATCGAAGCGAGAGATAACGCGCTTCCCGTTGAACTCCTTTTTGAAATTCATGCAGCATTCGATCATCTCGCCCGGCACACGACGTGCGGGGAGGACTTAGACGATTGTGTCAACAAGGCGTTAAGCCATTTAAAGCGCGGATGTCTAGACGCTTTCAAGCTTAAACACAGAAATTTTAAAGATGATGTCGATTTGTTCCTCAAAAATAAGGTCGATTTCAGTTACCTTGACAACGGGCGGTTTCTTTCAAGTCTGATGAAGGATCGGCGGCACATTGACGATCTGGTCGTTAAGGCGCGTCTGGCTGAAAGCAAAAGCGATACGACTGACGCTTTCAAGTACTGGACAGAGGTTTCCCTTGCCATTGATTCTTTTTGCGATCGGTATTTGAAAGACGGGGAAAAGCTTATCTGGGCAAAAAACAAAACTTTTGCGTTGGTCGGCAAGGAATCGATCATCAGTTTTATAACCGGTGTGCTTTCTTCTTCCCTGATTTGGTGGCTGACGAGCTAATCAGAAAATAAGAGCCACCCGTCAGCGTCCTATCAACTTAAGCACCTTACCCCGAACGTCTTCCCGCAAAACTTTCCCCCTCAGGAAAGTTTATGCGGGACCCAGACCGTCCTATCCACCTTGTCCACAACCTTCCATTAAAGAACCAATTCCTCACCACTTGTCATTCCGTGGCGCGCCTTTTAGGCGCGAACACGGAATCCCATTTCCTTTTACTCAATGCCTCTTATCCTACCCCATCAACTTGCCGAGCGCATCGCGCACTTTCGGCCCGACCTCCGGATCGGCGAGGGAAAACGCGACGTTCGCCTCCAAAAAGCCGAGCTTATCCCCGCAATCATAGCGTTTGCCGTCAAAGCGCAAACCGTGGAAAGGCTGCCGACCGATCAGCTTAGCCATACTGTCGGTCAGTTGGATTTCGCCACCGGCACCGACTTGTCGTGCGTCCAATTCGTCGAATATTTCGGGTTGAAGGATATAGCGGCCAATGATGGAAAGGGTCGAAGGCGCAACCTCAGGCGCAGGCTTTTCAACCAAGCCCCTGACCTTGGCCAAACGTCCATCGTCGGTTTCGACATCCAAAATGCCGTAACGGTTGGTCTGTTCTTTGGGAACGTCCACGACCGCGACGATATTTCCGCCCACCTGATCGTAGGCGTCGATCATTTGTTTCAAGCACGGCGTACCGGCCAAGACAACATCATCGGGCAGCATCACGGCAAACGGCTCGCGCCCGACCATGTGGCGCGCGCACCAAACCGCGTGCCCCAGACCAAGCGGATCGCGTTGCCGCGCAAACAAAAGATCGCCCGACGGAATTTCCGTGGTTTCAAGAATGGCCAGCTCTTTCATCTTGCCGCGCTTTTCCAGCGTGCGGCGCAGGTCGTTATTGCTGTCAAAATGGTCTTCCAACGCGCCCTTGCCGCGGCTCGTGACAAAAATGAATTGTTCGATACCGGCGGCGCGAGCCTCATCCACAGCATGCTGGATCAAAGGCCGATCGACCAGCGTCAGCATCTCTTTGGGCATAGCCTTGGTGGCGGGTAAGAAACGGGTGCCGAGCCCGGCTACAGGAAATACGGCTTTGCGAATACGTTGCTTCATATTAAAAATTCCCCAGTACTATTGGTTGCTTGAGGATGGTTCTAGTACATCTCGGACAGCTTCGCAAATCTCTTCCAAAGAAAAGGGCTTGGCGATAATCCGGTGGACCAGAGCGTCCATATTGTGGGCGCGCATACGTTCCTGAGCATAGCCGGAGATCAGAATAATTTTCATATCAGGGTATTGGCGCACGGCCTTGAGCGCGAGGGCAATCCCGTCCACATGAGGCATAACGATGTCGGTAATCAGGACTTGATAGGTATCCTTATCCAAAGCGGCTAAAGCCTGTTGCCCATCTTCGACGCAGGTAACCTTAACGCCCAGCGTCGAGATGGCCCGGTCGATAAACTCGCGAACCGCAGGATTGTCTTCGGCAACCAAGATTTTGGCAGAATGCTCCATGGGGTCTTTTATTCCTCATCATGCGGCGGTTCGACAAAACTTAAATTAACATCGACGACCGTAGTTTCGGGAGACAGGAACATAGCCGAAAACGGAACGGTCATATTAGGGTCCATTGTAGCCTTTGGCGGGTCAATGCGCCAGCTTTCGATGATGTGCTCATCTGCACCGATGGCTTCGATGACGATAGCGGGGACAACCTGACGGTTCTGAGCATGGCTATGGATCTCACCCGTGATGACGAGTTGCATGGCCCCATCGACATAGCGGCGTTCGGAGAGAATATTTTGCAGGACCAAATTATCCTTCAAGGGGTCTTTGGCCAGCCCGAATTCGATATAAAAAGATTGAGCCTCAGGCCAGTGCTTGATGATAAAGCGATGCCCTCCGATGACGACGGCAGCCGAAAAAACCAAGAAGCCGAAAAGGACAAGGGCGGCAATTTTAAGTAGCCCTGCAATTTTCCCGGCGAGATCAAAGGAAAAAGCCTGTCCGGTTTGGCCCTCCAAGGCCTCATCCCCAGAGGCAGGTGGTATTTCCCGTTGAGGTGGGGGCTGAAAAAAGTCACTAGGCCGGATTTCAGGAAAAGGCTGGGGCGGGGCGGTGGTATCGGAAGATTTTTCTGAAGAGTTCTGTGGTGAGGCATGGTGCTTGGTCGGAGGGATTTCCTTCCAAACATATTTGCATTTGGCGCACCGCACGGTTCGGGGCCCGTTCGCGAAGGTAGTGGACGGGACCAAAAAAGAAGCGTGGCAGTTTTTACAAACGATAATCATCTGATTCGGAGCGAGATTTACCCCTCCATAATGGAGAAAAGCCCCTGCAAAGAAAAGATGATTTTACCACGGAGAAAAGATGATTTTTCTCAGATGGTGAATAGTATAGTTATTTGAAATAAAAATGACGATAAACCCTCAACCCCACGTCTCAAGCCAACCCCTCCGGCCAAGTATCTCCCAAACCTTAGCCATACTTCCCAAGCCCAACCACCCGCCCCTTGCGGGCGGGTCGAAAACGCTTGTCGTTTTCGGGGTGGGGTTACCTTCTCACCCCCCTACAAACCACGTCACCTCCGGAACCCTATCGGTTCAACTCTCTTTCAAAACTTCCTTCATTTTCTTGTGACGATATCTACAATCAAAGGGGTAGTCATTTGTATAAGAATGACGATAAACCCTCAACCCCACATCCCAAGCCTACCTCTCCCGCCGAGTATCTCC
>JBFWLD010000077.1:0-8720 GCA_050252315.1 Bdellovibrionales bacterium | reverse complement strand
CCAGAGCAACCCCTGCGGCGAAAATCAAAAAAGGATAACGCGACTCCATCCCCCGGCCCTTTACGCGATAATATCGGGAAGCAGTTCGCTTTCCAGACGGGTAATATCGTCCTTCAGCAGCAATTTTTTCTTCTTAAGACGTGCTAATTGAAGCATATCGGGCTCGGCCCTCTGGGCCAGCGCCAAAATCGCATCATCAAGGTCCCGATGTTCCGCTTTTAAAAGCTCAAGCCGCTCGCGTAATTTTTCTTGATTACTCATATCTCATTTCACAAAGCTGGAAGGCGGCTATCATAGCAGGAACAACCGCCGATAGCTACTTGCTTGTTGCGGGCGTGGCCGAAGGCTCATCCTTACAGCCCATAACCCAAAGGTCGTAAATCGGGTGTTCCATGGCCGACAAAGAGGGGCTGGAGGCAAACATCCACCCTTTAAAAATCAGGCTTTCCTGCTCGCCCGACTTAAACTCGGAAACCTCAAGAAAAGCAGCGGCTTCGGGCTGCTCTTCGGGAGTAGTGACCCGACACGAATCCACCGTGATAAAAATTGTGCCGAAATTATAGGGTTTTCCCGTATGCACCTCGATCTCGGCAACACGAGCCGTCGCTTTATCGAGCGCGCGCAAAACGGCAATCGGCTTTTCGATAGAAGGCGCAACGGCCAAAGCTGGCCCCGTCATACCAAGCCCGACGATAAGAACCGTCAGAAACGAAAAGAAGCGAAACAGGCTCATGGATGGGCAGGCTCTTGCCCCGCCGCCGGAGCCGCAGCAGGAACGGCTACAGGAACCGCAGATGCCGGAGCCACCGGAGCCGCTACAGGCGCCGCCGTACTCTCGGTCTTCGTATCCCCGCTGCTCTTAGAGCTATAAATCAACTGTCCGATCAAATCGTCGATGCGCATCGGTGCCTGCGTATGGGTCAAACGACCGGTCCCATCGGTTTTGACCATATCTTCGTCAACGCCGATTTCGAGCGAAAGGTATTTGCCGCCCAAAAGGCTTTCACTAGCGACCATAGCGACAGTATCGGTCGGCAAAAGAACCTCCGGCAAAATCGTCATCTTCAAATCGACGAGGTACTGGGTCGGGCCGGGCGCGGTAATCAGGTCCATGCTGGCAATCGATCCCACCTTCACGCCGTTAATCTTAACGTCGCTGCCTTCCTTCACACCATCGACCATAGGAAAGTTAGCCGAAACGATATAGCCCTGAACCTTGCGCAAATCCGCACTGGAATAGGCAAAAACCAAAAAAAGTCCGGCAACGACAAGAACGACGGCGCCCAAAACGGTTTCAATCGCATTACGTCCCATATAACAACAAAGCTCCCTGATGTTAAAATTACAATTCATCCAGTGGCGGAAACCAAGCCTGCACGCGGCCACGGGAACAGCGCGCCTGACAAACGGAAGGATGCCCGGAAGGCAAAGGCGCCGCCTCAGTGCCCGAAAGATTCGGCTGATGCGGACGGAGCCAAACGTACCTGCTTTCGGGGTCATTCGGCAAGGGCTGATCGCAGCTATGATGCAACCACCCGAACCAGTCGGGCGGCACCATGGAGGCCTCGGGCTCTCCGGCATAAAAAACCCAGCGTTTTTCACGACGACCGGCGCGCACACGGCGCGAACGATAATAGCGGTTACCGAAAGAATCCTGCCCGACGCAAACGCCGGTCAGCCGCGTGGCGAGAATCGTCCCGATCAAAGAGATTCGTCGAACAAAGGAGAAATCATCAAACATGGCAGGGTAAAGGGCCGCAAAAAAGATGTGAACAAGTTGCTCTTAACCTCAATCAAAAAAGCGGTTTCGTCAAGGATTCTCCTACCTTTTATCGCCCTAAGATCTGTGAGTATCTTTTTCTTTAAGCCCACAAGATTTTGTGCCAATAATGCTGAGTAACACATCATCTTGTGGATAACTTTGGCCTCGCCCGAGGTCGTCAGGTTAACCCACTGAAACAACAACGAGTTTCAGATGCCTCTTGAACGTCTCTTCACCAATGGATCCCTCCGGCCTCAAGATTCGCTCCGCTTTGTTCTGGCAGGAAGCGAATCGCACCCGCTAAGACCAGCCTTCACGGTACCGGCGCATTGGAGCCTTGAAGCAGCCGAGGCCTTTGCCCCAGCGCTGTGCCCCGACCGCCCGACGGCCACCCAGCCAGTGGAGGAAAACACGCTACCCTCTTGGATGTGGCGGCGGCGCGCGGCCAAAGGCGAAACGCAAAGATGCACGGAATCCTCAACGATGGAAGTGTTCAACCGCCTTGCGGGCAGTGCGGTCTATCATGGCTGGAAAATGGGCCTGTGGGAAAATGAGGTCGAAGCCTCAACCTTCTATGATGAAGTGCACGCCCTGCTTTTGACGCGCCGCCTTGTAATGAACCCGTCGGACATGGCACGGATCGGACTGGACTGGGCGTATGACAAGGCAGCTCCGACCCGCCCGGATGCCCCAACCGCTACGCCGCATCAGGCCGACGCGTTAATTTTACAAAACGACACGATCGACAGCATCCTACGCCGCACGCAACCGGAATCCCGCCGCAAATGGATGCGGTATATCCAAGACAGCCAAACCAAAAGCTCAACCTGCATCGCCTTTGCCGACACGGTTGCAGAGTGGGGCTCCATCGACTTTTCCTCGGACGCAGCGCAGATAACGCTCAATCTGGCAAGCTTCCGCACGCTGGACGGCGATGTCGATCACACCGGCTTGCAGCAAGCGGTTCGTTTAGCCGTGCTGTTCCTTGAAATCCACTATGACAGCCTGACCGCCTCGACCGATCAGACCAGCCTTGACCGACCTCTTGCGCTGAGCATCGGAAATATGGCGGGCTTGTTGATGAGTCTGGCCCTTCCCTATGACAGCGCCGAAGCCCGCGCCACAGCAGCCAGCCTATGCGCCATGATAACGGCAACAGCCACAGCAACCTCGGCCCAGCTTGCCTCACGCCTGGGTCCGAATGCAGCCTTCCCTTCAAAACGAGAAAAAATTCTTCGCGGCTTGCGTAACCGTCTGCGCGCCACGTTTGGCGAGAAAAATGACTACGACCACATTTCCATCCTGCCGCAAACCCTCGAAATCGGCTCCGGCGCAGACCTTGCCTTGATCTCGGCGTCCCGCCACGCAGGTGAAGAAGCCTTGCGCCTGACACAGGAACACGGGCTGCGTCACACAATTTTCACCGGCTTTATCGCTCCTGTCACCAGCATTGCCTTGATGGATTCCTGCGCGCGCGGCGCTCAAGCCGAACCTGCTTTGACGGCAACCTATGCCGTCGGCGAAGACCAATTCCAAGCGGCAGTGCGGCCTTGCGTAACGCTGGCCTTGGAAAAACTCGGCTATGACGACGCGGACATCAAAGCCATCCACGACCACATCCTCGGCTATCACACCTTAATCGGCGCGCCATGTATCAATCATGCCGTCTTACAAGATAAAGGCTTCGATCCGACAACCTTGGCGCATATCGAAGCGCTACTCCCCTTTGTCGAGCATCTGCGCTTCGCCTTCACCCCATGGGTGGTGGGCCGATCTTTTTGTCTGAACCACCTTGGGGTCACCGAGCAAAATCTGCAAAACCCGCACTTCGACCTGCTCCGTCATCTAGGCTTCACGTCGCAGGAAATCGCAGTCGCCAATGCCTTTTGCTGCGGCCACGCCACGGTAACCGGCGTGTCGGAACTTTTGCCGGAGCACCACGCTATTTTTGAAACGCAGCCAACGCTTCCGGCGCAAGCTGTCATGGAGATGAGCGCCGCGATCCAGCCGTTCTTGACCGGCGACGCACAGCTCACGTTGGAGGTGCCCGCGACCTTGTCAGCGGATCTACGCGCAGAACTAATCATCAAAGCATGGGAACTAGGGATCAAATCCCTGACCTTGCACCTAGACTCACCCTTTAAATCAGCACCGTCCGACACCCAAGACGCCGCCGTCATGGTCAAACGCCAGTCCGAACGGCTTAAATCCCAAGTCACAAGCATGGCCGCGCCGCATCAAGCGCGTGCGCTCAAAAACAAAGCAGCGACACGAACCGTCTCGCTTCAGGCGCAAAAGACAAGCGACCGTCCGACAAGCACACGACTTAAACGCGGATAAAGCGGAAGAGGAAGCAACAGGCCTACCCCGAAACGCCGTCCGCTAATAAGGCTGCCGAAATAAAGAACAGAACCGTGAAAACCACGATAAAACGGGCATCCAATAAAGTGCTCATGAAAAACCTGCTTTAAAAATAAAAACAGGCTAACTTTGACAGGTTTTCCTTAAGATACGGTATCGTAATAATTAATAAAAAGAAAAGAGCCCTTTCTTTCAAGGAAACAAAGAAAGCCCATAATCCCTGCATAATGAATAGGTTACGCTTAACTCCGACTCTTTCCCGCCGATCGACAAAGGAATAAAAAGCCGATTGTCAGAAGCTATAACCCCAATAAAAGGCTTCTTGCCCGTATAGCCGCCAAACCCGTTTTTAGCATTCACAAGACCGCATACGGTAATAACGCCGGAGGGGTCCTTCCCCGCCTTCATGGCATAAAATTTCGCGGAATCCGGATCCTTCAAAGCATCACGCACACCTTGGTACACCGCTTTCAATTGCTTTTTGTTGAGGGTAAGGGAAACAAGCTTGTCCACACGATTATGAAGAGCCACGGGCTCGATATCGTCAGGCATCTTCGACGACACAACAGGCGCAGCCGTTCCCTGAGCGACCTGCAAGGAAGGCTCCCCTTCTTCGCTCAGCATACATCCGGCCAACAGCGCGCCGCATAAGCCACATAAAAAGACCAGCGAAAAGCGAGGCAACGTCTCCATTATCAAAAACTCATCCCCCACAAGGAAAAAGGAACCTGCGCCAAAGTAAACACCAAGAAAATTAAAATTAGTTTACAAGACTCGCAGGTCAGCGAAGGCCGACAAGGCTCTTGCCTTTAGGCCAAGAAAGCTGCCAACCGAGCTTAACGTCCCATTTTTCCTGAGGCTCCACCGTCTTCGACCAGCCAAGTTGACCGACGACATGATCGACATTCTCTTCATATCCCGGTGTTGTGTAGTCCTTATCCAGCGTTACCGTGATTTCCTTGTCTTTCGCCGTAGGGACGGTTTGCAACACGCTCAGCTTAACGGGCTTTTTATGCAAGTTCTGCAGTTCCACCACCATCTGCTTGACGCGCGTATCGTCTTTGGCGATCACGCCGGTTTCACTCTTTTCATCTTTAAGCGTGTTGACCTTGACGGCAATCTGGTCGTCCACGCCGAAGCCGAAATCCGTCTTCTGTCCGGGTTTTAAAAGCGGAAGCCGCATGGTCCCGACAAAAGCGCCATCGCGGAAAAGATTGGCCATACCGGGCAGGATCGGCGTTTCTCCAGCCAGCTTTGTCTGCGCGACCAAATAGGCTGACGCGGAATCGAATTGAGGCTTAATCTGGCTAACCAACGTTGACTCAATGGACAAAGCCCCGATCATCACCTTATGCACGCTTCCGTCAGCAGGAATAAAGGCAAGTCCGGGCGTTTCAAACTCGCCGACATAATCCGAAGCCTTCACCGTCGCCGGAGCAAACGAAACTTCCTTTTCCTCGTCCAAGACATTGTCCTCGGAAACGCCTGCTTCCATAGACAAAAACTGCGCACCGGCCCCTATCGGCGCGGCCATCACGCCATCGGAGGCCGTCATCTTGAGACGACTTTTCATCACATTACGCTCCGAAAAAAGATCAACCCACATAGGCGAAAGCGGCGGCAACGAAGCCCCGCGTGCCGGTTGAGCCGTGGAAAGGGTCAGCTTCACATCCTGCCAGTCCTCACCAGTATGTTGCCGAACTTCACCATAGCGAACGAAAGCAATCTTCCCGGTTTGCGTATCCAGCCGCGCATCGTAAACCGGATTCCATCGCGCCCCGCGCAATTGATAGGAAATCTGCAAGGCCAACCGCGCCGCCTGTTGGCTCTCAAGCGGAAGGCGAACCTCGATGCTGGCGCGCGCGCCGGTACGCAACGCCTCCAAATCTTTAGAAAGCGCTTCAATCTTCCGGTTCAGCTCGCGGTTCTCCACGCCCTTGGCCGCCAAAGCGCGCAAAGTTTCCTTGACTGCCGCTTCAATCGCGCTAGCGGATTTTTGCCATTGATCCGGCTTTAAGTCGATTACGGAAATATTCTCCTTCGCCCGCGCTGCGGCTTGCTCGGAAAGACTCCGCAAAAACGTATCCTTTTGGGCCAAGGCCGTTTGATCGGCCTGCACCAGATCGAGTTGATCTTTAAGGGCCTCAATTTTGTCGCTCAATTCGCGTTCTTTAGGAGCCACCAACTCAACGCTCGACACCTGTTTGCTTTCGATTGCCCCCAACGTCACCGCCGACACGCTTTTCCCTCGCGCCCTCAAAGAGTTCGTCATCAAAGAAACCGGCAACTCCTTGAACACAACCACGCTCGACCCGGCGGGAACCTCAACAACCGCCGTGCGCGTAATCGCGGCGCGATCGGCAAAAACGGTAACTTCGGAAACTTTACTCTGAGCGACAAGCTCCCCGGCATAAGCCCCGGAAGAAAAGAAAAGGAAGACGGAGAGAAAGAAAAGGATAAAAGCCGGAAGATCCAAACGACGCATCAGCAGGGCCCCTTTGTGCGGGTTGTGTTTCTCGATAAAGAACCCTATCATCCACAAAGAATCCAATCAAGCAAAGAGGATTTTTATGGGAACCTTGATCCGCCGTTCAGCCTATATCGCAAACCTTCTCCTGCTTGCCCTAGCCCTTCTCTTTATTTCGCCGGAGATGTACCTTTCCGATTGGAAAGATTTAGCCACCGCCATCTTGATCCTCGCGAGTCCGATTTTAAGTATCGCCGCCTTATGGAACTTCCCGGATGGAGAAGAGCGCAAACTACGCCGCCGCCTCGCCAAAGCGGAGCTTCGGCACAAGCTCAAGCAATTGGGGGAAGAGGCTTAACCCCTAAAACAGTTATGCAGCATACTCGTAGCAAGCCCTACCAACTTCGGGTGAATAATGCCGGCTGTCGAAGGCCCTAACCGAGAAAGGCTCTGCGAAATCCCCTCATACTTGGCATAAAGACTGGGATCCGAATTCGCCGCCGTCCGCCACAAAGCTTGTTCAGCGGTTACTGGTGCGCGCGTATTCAAAAGGCGATAGGCGCCCGTCCATGTCATCATTAAGAAAGGCAGTTCATCACCGGAATCGTAAGACACTCTGGCCAACCCATCCATAACTTGTTCTAAAGCATACGCTCCATTGCGCGTTGCAGGGTCAGCATGGCGAACAACTTCTGTAGCCGCCAAGAGTACCCCTGGATAACATTCCGGCGCGGGGGCCTGTGTTGTCACATGCCGTTCGAGGATCTTCTCCTGAAGCTCTATAAAACGCGTAAACCCGCTGGGATACAAAAAATCAGGGGAAGAAGAAATAGGTTCATCCATTGGTTTAATCCATATTCATTTTTTAAAATGTCGTATTAATCAACTATACCATAAAAACAGGATGAAACCAAAAAACGGAACAAATAAAAATGAAGAAGAATCAATAAATTAACTATCTTCATCCCACGCCTCAAACAACCGCTTAGGGTCAGGGCTCATTAAATTAAGAGGTTTTGCGCGAAGATAAAAAACATCCCTACCTCCTTAAAAAGCTCGACGGCATCCCGATACAGCCATCGCTCTTCGCGTAGCCGCTTCTGTTTTTTAGCCCCGCCGTTCATGCAGGCCCACCACCCTCAACCTTTCTTCCCACCCCCAACCCTTTGTGCAGGCCCAACCACCTTCAACCCTTCTTCCCACACCCAGCCCTTTGTGCAGACCCGCCACCCTCAACCTTTCTTCCCACACCCAGCCCTTTGTGCAGGCCCACCACCCGCCCCTTGCGGGAGGGTCGAAAATGCCTTGGCATTTTCGGGGAGGGGTCCTTGCTCAAAAGCCAACAAATCCTCCGGCCCGTTTCCGTTCCTTCTTTAAAAGAACTCTCTTGAATTTAATGAGTCCCACTCCTAACCAACCCCACAGGGCACAAATTATAAGTGGACAGGAAAAACTTGCTCAATTTCTTTTCTGAAAGATCCGACGCATTCGCGTTCTTTTGGGCTTTCCGCAGAAAGCAAAAAGGTACAGAGTCTAGCGTTCGGCGGGCTTGGAGCAAAAACCTTAAGCGTGATGCAAAAAAATATCGAAGAAATGAATTTGAATTAAACCCTATCAAAGCCTCCATAAGAGAAAAAGACATGGCTACCTTTAAAAGGACATTATGCGAAATTGCAGACGTTATTTTCCCTTCTTTAAAGAACTAGCCGTTTCCCTCCCATTCCTTATAAAAGCGATCCAAAAACGCGGCCATGAACGCATGTCGTTCCCCAGCTAGGCGCTTGGCCGTTTGAGTGTTCATCCGGTCTTTGAGAAGGAAAAGTTTTTCATAAAAATGATTGATGCTCGAAGATGTTGAAGCCTTATACGCATCGAAACTCTTGTGCGCCGTCGGCTCGATTTCCGGGTTGTAGATTTCCCGTCCCTTGCTGCCGCCAAAAGCAAAGACACGGGCGATACCGATCGCGCCTATCGCATCCAAACGATCGGCATCTTGAACAATCTTGCCCTCAAGCGTCTCCATCGGGCTTTCTGTCCCAGCGCCTTTAAAAGACAAGTCTTCAATAATTTTGCAAACGTGCCGGATTCTTTCTTCATCCATGCCCTGCCTTTCAAGCCACACACGAGATC